>NZ_JBCNYA010000006.1:0-149252 GCF_049727805.1 Frateuria sp. YIM B11624 | reverse complement strand
CCCCCCCCCCCCCCCCCCCCCCCCCCCCCCCCCCCCCCCCCCCCCCCCCCCCCCCCCCCCCCCCCCCCCCCCCCCCCCCCCCCCCCCCCCCCCCCCCCCCCCCCCCCCCCCCCCCCCCCCCCCCGCCACCGGTGCGGCGCTGGAAGCGGCACAGCTGGACCGCAGCTTCACCGAAGTGCGCGCGCCGATCGACGGCCGCGTCAGCAACGCGCGCATCACCGCCGGCAACCTGGTCACGCCTGCCGACGTGCTCACCCGTGTGGTCAGCGTCGATCCGGTGTATGCCTACTTCACCATCGACGAGCACGCCTACCTCAAACTGGACAAGCTGCGCCGCGAGCACGGCAGCGCGCCGCAGGTGGCGATGGGCCTGGTCGACGAGGACGGCTACCCGCACGAAGGCCGCATCGACTTCATCGACAACCAGCTCGATGCCGACAGCGGCACGATGCGCCTGCGCGCGGTGTTCGACAACGCCGACGGCCGCTATACGCCGGGCCTGTACGTGCGGCTCGAGTTGCGCACGCCGAGCACGAAGCCGCGTGCGCTGATCGACGAGCGCGCGGTCGGCACCGACCTGGGCAACAAGTTCGTCTACGTGCTCGAACCGGACCACAAGGTCGAGTACCGCAAGGTCACGCTGGGGCCGCTGGTCGACGGGCTGCGCGTGGTCACCGCCGGCCTCACCGCCAAGGACGTGGTGGTGGTCAACGGGTTGCAGCACGTGCGTCCGGGCATGCAGGTCAACCCGACCCTGGTCGCGATGGAGAGCCGCAGCCTGGATGCCGACAGCCGGCTGGCCCGCGCCGGCGGCGGCAACGGCAAGGTCGCCTCGCGCAACTGAAAGAACTTCTGCAGGAGTGCCCCGGGCGCGGCCGGAACCGATGGTCACGCCCGACGGTGCTCCCGCAATGACGGATCCAGGAAAACCTCATGAAACTCGCCCAATACTTCGTGGAGCGTCCGATCCTCGCCGGCGTGCTGTCGGTGCTGATCGTGATCGCCGGCGCGATCTCGCTGTTCAAGCTGCCGATCGGCGAATACCCGGAAGTGGTGCCGCCGACGGTGGTGGTGCGCGCCAGCTATCCCGGCGCCAATCCCAAGGTGATCGCCGCCACCGTCGCCACGCCGCTGGAGGAACAGATCAACGGCGTCGAAGGCATGCTCTACACCTCCTCGCAGGCCACCAGCGACGGCGCGATGACGCTGACGGTGACTTTCGCGCTCGGCACCGACCTGGACAACGCCCAGGTGCAGGTGCAGAACCGCGTGGCGCAGGCGCTGCCGCGGCTGCCCGAGGAAGTGCAGCGGCTCGGCGTGACGACGCAGAAGAGCTCGCCGGACCTGACCATGGTCGTGCACCTGATCTCGCCCGACCAGCGCTACGACATGCTCTACCTGTCCAACTACGCGCGGCTGCACATCAAGGACCAGCTCGCGCGGCTGGACGGCGTGGGCGACGTGCAGCTGTTCGGCGCCGGCGAGTACTCCATGCGCGTGTGGCTCGATCCGGAGCGGCTGGCGATGCGCGGCCTGACCACCGGCGACGTGGTCAACGCGATCCGCGAGCAGAACGTGGACGTGGCCGCCGGTTCGCTCAACGCACCGCCGGCACCGAACGGCGCGGCTTTCCAGCTCAACATCAACACCCGCGGCCGCCTGGTCACCGAGGACGACTTTGCCAACATCGTGCTGCGCACGACGAAGGATGGCGCGGTCACGCACCTGCGCGACGTGGCGCGCGTCGAGCTGGGTTCGAACAACTACGCGCTGCGCAGCCTGCTCGACAACAAGCCGGCGGTGGCGCTGCCGATCTTCGCCCGGCCCGGCTCCAACGCGATCCAGATCTCCGATGAAGTGCGCGCCACGATGGCGCAGCTGAAGGCGGACTTCCCGCAGGGCGTCGACTACAAGATCGTCTACGACCCGACCGTGTTCGTGCGCGGCTCGATCGAGGCGGTCGTGCACACGCTGTTCGAGGCGATCCTGCTGGTCGTGCTGGTGGTGATCCTGTTCCTGCAGACCTGGCGCGCCTCGGTCATCCCGCTGGTAGCCGTGCCGGTCTCGCTGGTGGGCACCTTCGCGGTGATGTACCTGGCCGGCTTCTCGTTGAACGCCTTGTCGCTGTTCGGCCTGGTGCTGGCGATCGGCATCGTGGTGGACGACGCCATCGTGGTGGTGGAGAACGTCGAGCGCCACATCGAGCACGGACTGAAACCGAAGGAAGCCACGCGCCGCGCGATGACCGAGGTGACCGGGCCGATCGTGGCGACCGCACTGGTGTTGTGCGCGGTGTTCATCCCGGCGGCCTTCATCAGCGGCCTGACCGGCGAGTTCTACCGCCAGTTCGCGCTGACCATCGCGATCTCCACGGTGATCTCCGCGTTCAATTCGCTGACCCTTAGCCCCGCGCTGTCCGCGCTGCTGCTGAAGGAGCGTGGCGCGCCGAAGGACCGCTTCAGCCTCCTGCTCGAGCGCGGCTTCGGCTGGCTGTTCCGCCCGTTCAACCGATTGTTCGTGCGCGGTGCGGACAGCTACGTCGGCGGCGTGCGGCGCGTGCTCGGCAAGGGCGCGCCGGCGCTGGTGATCTACGGCGCGCTGGTGGCGCTGGGCGTGTTCGGCTTCATCCACGTGCCGACCGGCTTCGTGCCCTCGCAGGACAAGCAGTACCTAGTGTCCTTCGCGCAGTTGCCCGATGCCGCCTCGCTCGACCGCAGCGAGGACGTGATCCGCCGCATGAGCGAGATCGCGTTGAAGCAGCCGGGCGTGGAGAGCGCGGTGGCGTTCCCGGGCCTGTCGATCAACGGTTTCACCAACTCGCCGAACTCCGGCATCGTCTTCGTGACCCTGAAGCCGTTCGAGGAGCGCACCGATCCTGCGCTGTCGGCCGGCGCCATCGCCGGTGCGCTCAACCAGAAGTACGCGGCGATCCAGGACGCCTACATCGCGGTGTTCCCGCCGCCGCCGGTGATGGGACTGGGCACGATCGGCGGCTTCCGCATCCAGGTCGAGGACCGCAGCGACCAGGGCTTCGAGGAGCTCTACAAGCAGACGCAGAACCTGATCGCCAAGAGCCAGCAGGTGCCGGCGCTGGCCGGGCTGTTCTCCAGCTACCAGGTCAGCGTGCCGCAGATCGACGCCGAGGTGGACCGCGAGAAGGCCAAGGCCGAGGGCGTCAACCTGGCCGACGTCTACCAGACCATGCAGGCCTACATGGGCTCGCTCTACGTCAACGACTTCAACCGCTTCGGGCGCACCTACCAGGTCAACGTGTCCGCCGAGCCGGGCTTCCGCCGCGAACCGGAAGACATCCTGCGGCTGAAGACACGCAATGCGGCTGGTGAAGCAGTACCGCTGGGCTCGTTCGTCAGCGTGCACCAGGGCGTCGGCCCCGACCGCGTGCAGCACTACAACGGCTACCCGACCGCCGAGATCAACGGCGGTCCGGCGCCGGGCTACAGCTCGGGCCAGGCGCAGGCGGCGATGGAGAAGCTGGCGAAGGACAACCTGCCCAACGGCATGAGCTACGAGTGGACCGAGCTCACCTACCAGCAGATCCTGGCCGGCAACACCGCGGTGCTGGTGTTCCCGCTGTGCGTGCTGCTGGTGTTCCTGGTGCTGGCCTCGCTGTACGAGAGCCTGACCCTGCCGCTGGCGGTGATCCTGATCGTGCCGATGGTGCTGTTGTCCGCCATCGCCGGCGTGTGGCTGTCGGGTGGCGACAACAACATCTTCACCCAGATCGGTCTGATCGTGCTGGTCGGCCTGGCCTGCAAGAACGCCATCCTGATCGTGGAGTTCGCCCGCGAGGCGCAGATCCACGAAGGACTGGACCGCTGGCAGGCGGTGCTGGAAGCGGCACGGCTGCGACTGCGTCCGATCCTGATGACGAGCTTCGCTTTCATCATGGGCGTGGTGCCGCTGGTGACCTCGCACGGCGCCGGCGCGGAGATGCGTCATGCGATGGGCGTGGCGGTGTTCTCCGGCATGTTGGGCGTGACCTTCTTCGGCCTGCTGTTCACCCCCCTGTTCTACGTGATCGTGCGCGGCTGGAGCGAGCGTGCGGCGGCAAGGCGTGCCGCGCGCCATCCCGCCCTGCCGACGGCGATCGAGGAGCATTGAGATGTTTCAAGATACGAAAGCTAGGCTCCCTCTCCCCCATCCTTTATCAAAACTGGGGGGAGGGCTGGGGTGAAGGGCCGCGCTAGCGACGGCCTCACATCAGAGCCAGTTCTTATGAGCTTCCCCGCGAGCCCCGCCCCCTCACCCCAACCCTCTCCCCGGAGGGGAGAGGGGGCCAGGAGCGCGCTCCGCATCCTGGCTGTGGCGATGGCGGCGCTGCTCGCCGGCTGCATCAACGTCGGCCCCGACTATCACCACCCGGCGGAAAAACCGGTCGCGCTGCAGGGCGTCGACACCGCACGCCAGTCCGGCGCCGATTTCCAGGCCGATTGGTGGAAGCAGTTCAACGATCCCACGCTCGACGCCCTGATCACCCGCGCCGCGAAGAACGCGCCGGACCTGAAGATCGCATTGGCCCATCTCGACGAGGCGCGCGCCCTGCTCGGCACCGCGCGTTCGCAGCAGTGGCCGGACATCGAAACCGGCGCCAGCTACACGCGCAGCCGTGGCCAGACGCCGGGCGTGAGCGAACAGCGCACCACCACCACCGCCTACCAGGCCGGCTTCGACGCCAGCTGGGAGCTGGACCTGTTCGGCGGCGTGCGGCGACAGGTCGAGGCTGCGCGTGCCGACAGCGACGCGGCCGCCGCCTCGCTGCAGGACGCACAGGTGACGCTGTTCGCCGAGGTCGCGCGCAATTACTTCGACCTGCGCGGCGCGCAGTTGCGCATCGAGGTCGCGCAGCGCGACATCGCCAACCAGCGCGAGGCGCTGGAGCTGATCGAAAGCCGTGCCGCGCTCGGCACCGGTTCGGAGCAGGACGTCGCCAGCGCCCGCGCGCGCCTGGCCGGCGTCGAGGCCACGCTGCCGGTGCTCGCCACGCAGGCGCAGGCCGATACCTTCCGCCTCGCCGTGCTGCTGGGCGAGCGTCCCGGTGCGCTGGACATCGACCTTTCCAGCGCGCACTTCACGCCGATCGACACCACCCTGCCGATCGGCAATGCCGACGACGTGCTTCGTCGCCGCCCCGACATCCGCATCGCCGAGCGCGAGCTTGCCGCCGCCACCGCACGCATCGGCGTGGCCAAGGCGGACTGGTTCCCGCACGTCTCACTGGGCGGCTTCCTCGGCTTCCTCGCCGGGCGCAGCAACGACTTCGGCAGCCCATCCACGCGCGCCTGGTCGATCGCGCCGAGCATCAGCTGGTCCGGCCTCAACGTGCAACGCGTGCGCTCGGGCGTGAAGGCCAGCGAGGCGCGCACCGATGCCGCGCTCGCCACCTACCAGCGCACCGTGCTGCGCGCGCTGGAAGACGTCGATAACGCGCTGGTCGGCTACAACCAGCAGCGAGTGCGCGTGCAGCACCTGCTCGACCAGGCCGACCAGAGCGAACACGCGGCGAAGCTGGCGAAGATCCGCTACGACGCCGGCGCCATCGACTACCTCGAACTGCTCGACGCCCAGCGCACGCAATTGAGCGCGGAGGACCAGTTGGCCGAGGCCGAGGCCGGCATCAACCTGCGCGCCATCGCCCTGTACAAGGCGCTGGGCGGCGGCTGGCAGGCCTGCGGCGACGCGCGCTGCAGCACGCTGGTACGCGCGCCCTGAGCGGGCGTCGGCTCGCACCGCCCCCCACGCCCCCGAAGGAAACCCGCATGCCGCAGCGCCCCGACATCAACCGACGCATCCTGCTCGCCGTCCGCCCGCTGGGCGAGCCGACTGTGCAGGACTTCCGCCTCGACGAAGCGGCCGTGCCTGTGCCGGCCGAGGGACAGGTGCTGCTGCGCACGCTGTATCTCTCGCTCGATCCCTACATGCGCAACCTGATGGACGAAGGCGGCACCCGCTACGCGCCGGCCGTGCCGCTGAAGCAGCCGATGGTGGGCGCCACGGTCAGCCGCGTGGTCGCCTCGCGCCACCCCGGGTTCGGCGTCGGCGAGCTGGTTCTGGCCAGCGCCGGCTGGCAGGACTACGCGCTTTCCGACGGCACCGGCCTGACTCCGCTGGGCGACATGGCGCAACCTTCGCTGGCTTTGGGCGGCCTGGGCATGACCGCGTTCACCGCCTATGTCGGCCTGCTCGACATCGGCCAGCCGCGCCCGGGCGAGACCGTGGTGGTGGCTGCCGCGACGGGCGCGGTGGGTTCGGTGGTCGGGCAGATCGCCCGGCTCAAGGGTGCGCGCGTGGTCGGCATCGCCGGCGGCGCGGAGAAGTGCCGGCATGCGGTCGAGCAGCTGGGCTTCGACGCCTGCCTCGACCATCGCGCGCCGGGGCTGGGCGAGCGCCTCGCCGCCGCCTGCCCCGACGGCATCGACGTGTATTTCGAGAACGTCGGCGGCGCCGTGTTCGATGCGGTGCTGCCATTGCTCAACGACGGCGCGCGCGTGCCGGTGTGCGGCGTCATCGCGCACTACAACGACGCGGCGCCGCCGCCCGGGCCGGACCGGCTGCCGCGGGTGATGTCCACGCTATTGCAGCGGCGCATCCGCATGCAGGGTTTCGTCATCCTCGACCACTACGGCGAGCGTTTCGAGGCGTTCCATCGCGACATGAGCCAGTGGCTTGCCGAAGGCCGCATCGCGTTGCGCGAGGATCGCGTCGACGGCCTGGAGCACGCACCGGCCGCCTTCGTCAGCCTGCTGCAGGGACGCAACTTCGGCAAGCTGGTGGTGCGCGTGGCCGACGCCTGAGCGCGGATCAGCCGCCTCCGAATCCGCTGTGCTGCGAGTACAGCGCATGCCAGCGGCCGCCTTCGTGGATGAAGACGTCCACGGAACGTACGCCAAGCTGCGGGCCCTGCGCCGGGTCGTAGAAGGTGATGATCGCGGTGTCGCCGTGCAGCACCACCTTCGACTCGGACGGGTGCGCCTTGCGCCAGGCCTCGACCATCTGCTTCTGCTTGTCCTTGTCCAGTCCGCGATTCTTCGCCGCGTGCGCCACGATGCCGGCCTTGGGCGTCGCCACACCCTTGTTGCTCACCGAGCGGTACTCGGGCAGCAGCATCTGCTCCAGCCAGGCGGTGTCGCCGTCGGTTTCGGCATCCGACCAGTGCTGGTCCACCGCCATCACAGCCGCGGCGGTCCTGGCGGTCTCGTCCACGGCGCCGTCGCGCGAGGCCGCCATCGCGTGCGCTGCGACCGCAGCCGCGGCCAACCACAAGCCGGCGCCGACCAGGCGGACGGGATTGAGACGAAAAGGGCGATGCGTCATGTCGGGTTCCTCGTCTATGGGCGGCGGCATCGCCGCGCCCACAGGCTGCCCCGCGCCCTGCACGCGCGCCGCCGGAACGGGGCGAGCGACGACGCCGCGGTGACCGGCGGTCGCCAGATGCACACCAGCGGCGGCGCGCGCCCTTCCACCCGCTGGCGCGCGCCGCTGGAGGCGACCGGCGCGCCGCCCGTCACAGGCCGCACGACAGGCCGACACGTCGGCGCCAGCCTGCGGTCATGTCGGCTGCGGCCGCTTGCCCAAGGAAATCCGTCGATGCACAGCAGATCGCTGACCGCCCTCTTCGCCCTCGGCCTGGCACTGGGAGTCGTTGCCGCGCCGCCGGCGCGCGCCGACACCGCGGCCGTCGATCCGCCGGCGCCCGGGCCATGGGCGCTCGAGCACGATGCCTCTCCCGCCTTCACGCCGGATGGCAGCACCGTGGTATTCGCGCGCGGCCACGGCATCACGCGCCGCGTGCTCGTCGCCAGCCGCGAAGGCAGCGGCTGGTCCGCGCCGCAGCCGGCACCGTTTTCCGGTGGCGACTGGATGGACCTGGAACCGGCGATGGCGCCGGACGGCTCGTTCCTGATCTTCGTTTCCAACCGACCCGCGGGCGCGCAGGGCAAGCCGCTGGACGGCAACTACGAGGGCCAGTTCCAGCCCGGCCGCGGCGGCAACCTGTGGCGGGTGGCGCGCACCGCGCAGGGCTGGGGCGTACCGCAACGGCTGCCCGGGACGGTCAACGCCGGCAGCTCGGTGTACGCGCCGGCGGTGGCGGCGGACGGCAGCGTGTATTTCATGCAGCCGGACCCGCAGACCGGCCATTTCCGGCTCTACCTCAGCCGCTTCGCCGGTGGCCGCTACCAGGCCCCGCACGCGCTGTCCTTCAGCAGCGGACGGCTGGCCGACTACGACCCGGCGGTCGCGCCGGACCAGTCCTTCATCGTGTTCAGCTCGGACCGGCCGCCCTCGACCGATACCAGCAGCGCGATCTTCATCGCGTTCGCGCGCGCCGGCGGCGGCTGGGGCACGCCCGTGCCGCTGGGGCCGTCGGGCACCGAGTCGCGACTGAGCCCGGACCGGGCCACGCTGTATTTCAGCGGCGCGGACAAGCGCATCCACCGCTTCGCCCTCGCCGACTGGCTCGGACACCACGCCCCCAGGCCATGAGACACCTTTCCGGAGCCGGCGGCAGGTTGCACACTGCCGCTCCTGGTTCTGGCGGGAGCAGCGCGATGGAAACCGTCGACGGAGGCTCGGCACTCACCGGCACGCGGTGGCAACGCCATGCGCTGGCGTTCGCCTGCTGGACGCTGCTGGCGCTTTCCTATGCGCTGAGCGGCGGCCTGTCCTCGATCAGCGAGGGCTATCCGCCGGCATGGTCGCGCGCGCTGGTGTGGAACCTGGCCAACTTCTGGCTGTGGATGCTGCTGGTGCCGCTGGTGGGCTGGCTGGGCCGGCGCGGCGCCGGCGCGGGCTGGCGGCGCTTCGTCGCCGTGCACGTACCGGCGAGTCTGCTCATCGCGCTGGCGCAACTGCTGGTGCACCTGGTGATCTTCTGGTTCCTGTGCGGTCCCGGCCGCATGCCGGTGCACACGCTGGGCCAGTACGTGCGCATGGAGTTCGCCTACAGCTACCACCTGGCGGTGGTGACCTACTGGATCGTGCTGGTGGTGCTGCTGGGCATGGATTCGCGCCGGCGCCTGCGCGACGAGCGCCTGCGCACCGCGCAACTGGAAGGCCAGCTCGCGCAGTCGCAGTTGCAGGCGCTGCGCATGCAACTGCAGCCGCACTTCCTGTTCAACACGTTGAATGCGATCTCCGCGCTGGCGCTGGCCAATCCGATCCAGGCGCGGCTGATGATCGCGCGGCTGAGCGACCTGCTGCGCCTGACGCTGGAGGAGTACCACGCGGTGGAAGTGCCGCTGTCGCGCGAGATCGAATTCCTGCGCTGCTACCTGGCGATCCAGGAGGTGCGTTTCCAGGATCGCCTGAGCACCGAGCTGGACGTCGATGCCGACACCCTGCAGGCCGCGGTGCCCAGCATGATCCTGCAGCCGTTGGTGGAGAACGCGTTGCGCCACGGCCTGCTGGCCAAGGCCGAACCCGGCCGCCTGCACGTGACCAGCCATCGCGACGGCGACGCGTTGCACCTGCGCGTGGACGACGACGGCCTGGGCCTGCCGCCGGGCGGTGCGGCCGAAGGCGTGGGCCTGGGCAACACGCGCGCGCGCCTGCGCGTGCTGTTCGGCGCGGCGGCCAGCCTCGCGCTGGAGCGCAAGGCCGACGGCGGCACGCGGGTGGAACTGCGCCTGCCCTTCCGCGAGCACCTGGCATGAACGGCGCGCCGATCCGCACGCTGCTGGTCGACGACGAGGTGCTGGCGCGGCTGGCGCTGCGCCAGGCGCTGGCCGCGCACGCGGATGTCGAGATCGTCGGCGAATGCGGCAATGCCGCCGAGGCGATGCAGGCGATCGGTGCGCTGGCGCCGGACCTGATGTTCCTGGACATCCGCATGCCCGGCATGGACGGCTTCAAGCTGCTGCACCAGCTCAAGCCGGACACCTTGCCGATGGTGGTGTTCGCCACCGCCTACGGCCAGCACGCGCTGCGCGCGTTCGACGCGCATGCGCTGGACTACATCCTCAAGCCGATCGACCAGGCCCGCTTCGACCAGGCGCTCGCGCGGGTGCGCCAGCACTGGCACGGGCTGCAGGCGCGCGCGCCGGCACCGCAGTCCGTCGCCGAGCCGCTGCAGCGGATCAGCGTGCGCGTGGACGAGCACATCCGCGTGATCGCCACCGACACCATCGACTGGATCGAGGCCGACGGCAACTACGTGCACATCCACGTCGGCAAGCAGGCCTACCTGCATCGCGAGACGCTGGCGCATCTGCTCGCCGCGCTCGATCCGGCGCGCTTCCTGCGCATCCACCGCGGCACGCTGGTGAACGTGGAGCGCATCCGCGAAGTGCATCCGCTGTTCAAGGGCAGCGCCGAGGTGGTACTGCACGACGGCACCCGGCTGGACCTCAGCCGGCGCTTCCGTGCGCACGCGTGGCGGGCGCTGGGGATGAGCTGAGCGACGTCCCCTTCCTGCGGAGAGGATTCCCGTTTTCCAGGGTGCCGTCCGGCCCGCCGTAGCGACCGCTCGTCACAAACCCGCGGCACCCCGCGTGCCGGCGCGCGAGGCTGGCGGCCTTCCCCGCAAGGACGGCCGCATGAGCCTCTACCGCATCGCCCTGGCCCTTTCGCTCGCGCTCGCCGGCACCGCCGCCGGCGCAGCCGACACCGCGCAGCCGGAGATCTTCGCGCCCGGCACGATCTCCGGTCCGGCGGGCGTGGACTGCCTGACCTTCGCGCCCGACGGCGCCACCGTCTACTTCGACCAGCAGGCCGGCCGCAGCGCCTTCATCATGGAGGCGCACCGCACCGCCACCGGCTGGTCGACGCCGCGCATCGCGCCGTTCTCCGGGCAGTGGCTGGACCACGACCCGGCGATGGCGCCGGACGGATCGTTCCTGGTGTTCACCTCGAACCGGCCGGACGTCCCGGGTGGAGCGCCGGTGCACGGCGGCCATCTGTGGCGCGTCGACCGCCACGGCGGCGGCTGGGGCACGCCGGTGCGCCTGCCCGACGTGGTGAACGACGGCCCGGGCATCTTCGCGCCCAGCGTGGCGGCCAACGGCGACGTGCTCTACCAGCGCCGCGACGAGCCCGAACACGAGTTCCACCTCTACCGCACGGCCTGGCGCGACGGCCGCTACCAGCCACCACAGCGGCTGGCGCTGGGCGACCCGCGCGCGCACGAGCTGGACCCGGCGATCGCACCGGACGGCTCGTTCCTGGTGTTCGACGCCAACTACGCCGGCAGGGACGTGCCCGACCGCCTGTACCTCGCCTTCCGCGACGGCGATGGCTGGAGCACGCCGGTGGACCTGGGCGACGCGGTGAACCGCTACGAGCCGTGGGGCTCGCACCTGGGTCCCGACGGCACCACCCTGTATTTCACCAGCAACCACACGACGCCGGTGGCGTACCCGCGCCCGCCGGCGCAGGCGCAGGCCGACCTCGAGCGCATGCGTGCGTGGGACAACGGCAACAACCACATCTGGCGGCTGCCGCTGGCGCCGTGGCTGGCCGCGCACCACGCGCGCTGAACTTCACCCGCTGATCGCCCGCAAGGAGCCTCCATGTCCCTTCGCTATCTCGCCGCCGGTGCCGCCTGCGCCGCGGCGATCTCCGCACTGCCGCTGGGCGCGTACGCAGCACCGGCCGCCGAACTGCTCGGCCCCGGCGTGATCTCCACTGGCCTGCAGGAAACCTCCGCCGCGTTCTCGCCCGACGGCAACACGGTCTATTTCCTGCGCTCGGACTTCTCCGAGAAGGACGACACCATCCTCTACTCGCAGCGCCGCGGCGGCCGCTGGTCCACGCCGCAGGTCGCGGCCTTCTCCGGCCGGTGGCACGACTCCGAACCCACCTTCTCGCCGGACGGCCAGCGCCTGTATTTCGTTTCCAACCGCCCGCTGCAGCCAGGCGGCGCGCCGCTGCAGGCCGACAACGGCGGCCACCGGTTCGCCGGCACCAACCTGTGGTACGTCGAGCGCCAGCCCGAAGGCCGCTGGGGTGAGCCGGTGCACGTCGACGGCGCGCTCAACGACGGCGCGATGATCTACAACCCGTCGGTGGCCGCCAACGGCGACATCTACTTCTCCGCGCACCGCCCCGACTCGGGCAAGGCCTACCAGATCTACGTGGCGCGCCATACCGCGCATGGCCAGGCCGCGCCGGAGCGGGTCGACCTGGGCGACGTCGCGCACAACCGCATGGACCCGGCGATCGATCCGCAGCAGCGCTTCGTGCTGTTCGCCGGCGACGAAGGCGACGCGATCGGCCGCGCCGACATCTACATCGCCTTCCGCCAGCCCGACGGCCGCTGGGGCAAGCCCGAGCACCTGGGCGGCGAGGTCAACAGCGACGCGCTGGAAAACGCGCCCGCACTGGGTCGCCGCTTCGGCGAGCTGTACGTGTCGAGCAACCGGCAGCCGGCCATGACGTTCCCGAAGGCGCACGACGACGCCCGCTCGCTGCAGCAGCGCCTGTCCGCGCCGCTCAACGGTTCGCGCAACCTCTGGCGCGTGGACATCTCCGACGTGCTGCGCGCGCACGGAATCTCACCTTGAGATCGCAAGGAATCCGCATGACCCGCTTCCTGCCCGCCTTGCTGGCCCTGCTGTCGCTGCCCACGGTGGGCAGCGCCGCCCCGGCCACCGCCGCCGCGCTGACGCCGAGGCTGCACGCCGGCGACAGCTTCGGCAATGTGTTCTCGCGCACCATCGCCCTGCAGGCGCCCGGTTTCGACGAGGCCGTGCGCCGCGTCAGCGGCACCGCCACCTACCGCGTGGTCGACGCCGCGGCCACGCCGCCGCGCCTGCGCATCGACTACCGCTACGACGGCCGGCCCGCAGGCAGCGGCGCCGTGGCGCTGCCCGACGAGGGCGCCACCAACTGCTTCGACGGCAAGTGCGCGCCCAATACCGATGCCAGCGGGCTTGCCTACAACCCATTGTTGTGGGGCCGGCCGCCGGCCACGCTGCGGGTCGGCCAGCACTGGACGGTGGACATCGACGCGCCGTGGGAACTGGGCCCGGCCGGCCGGCAGACGGTGACGGTGGTGGCGTTCGATCCGGCCAGCCACACCGTATCGCTGGAGCGCGAAGGCAGCGGCAACGGTCCCTGGCTGGGCGACGCGCCGCAGGTCACGCTGACCCGCGGCGAGCGCTCCTACACGGTGGCGCGACAGGCCGGCCGCGCGCACTGGCACGGCCGCACCACCTTCCGCGACGGCATCGTGCTCAGCGACGAACTGGTCAGCGAACGGCCGGTCACGCTCAGCTCCGCCGAGCTCGGCCGCATCGACGGCGTCGAGCGCCAGTACATCCTGCTCAACGCCACGCCGCGCGTGGAGACCCGCTGATGCGCGCCCGCACGGTCCACGCCGCCCGCCTCTGCCTGGCCGCAAGCCTGCTGCTCGGCGGCATCGCGCACGCCGCCACGCCCGACCCGGCCGTGCCGCGGCCGGTCGCGCTGGACGGCATCCTGCACGCCGACAGCGACGACACGCTGGCCTTCACGCCCGATGGCGACACGGTGTTCTTCGACCGCAGCGAAGGCGCGCGCAAGACCATCATGGTCTCGCGCCGCGTCGACGGCCGCTGGACGCCGCCGCAGATCGCCGCCTTCTCCGGCCGCTGGTTCGACCAGGACCCGCTGGTGGCGCCGGACGGCAGCTACCTGCTGTTCGATTCCGACCGTCCGGTACGGCCCGGCGGCCCGCCGCTGGTGCAGGACTATTTCGTCGGTGGCCGCGCGCCGGGCTCCAATCTGTGGCGGGTCGACCGCCAGGGTGAGGGCTGGGGCAAGCCGGTGTGGCTCGGGCCGCTGATCAACAACGATGTATTCATCGATTTCGCCAGCGTCGCCGCCGACGGCACGCTGTACTTCATGCGCTTCGATCCCGAGGCCAGGGTCATGCACACCTGGCGCTCGCGCTACCGCGAGGGCCGCTACCTGCCGCCCGAACGGGCCGGCCTCGGCGATCCGGCGATGTCGACGCACGATCCCGCGGTGGCACCCGACGAATCGTTCATCGTGTTCGACTACGGCAAGGTCAAGGGCGGCCTCGGGCGCCTGTGCATCGCCTTCCGCGAGGGCGACCACTGGGGCCATCCGATCGACCTGGGCAACGAGGTCAACCGCGACCTGCCGTGGGGCGCCCATCTCGCGCCCGACGGGCATACCGTCTACGTTACCGGCCAGTCCGGCATCCGGCAGTTGTCGCTGGAGCCGTGGCTGCGCAGGCACGCCGACGCGACGCCGTTGAAACACCCCTAGCGCTGCACCATCACCGCGAACCAGCCCCAGCCGCGCACGCGCTCGGTGATCAGCTTGACGCTGGTGAGCATCGGCACTGCCAGCAGCGCGCCGGGGATGCCCCACAGCCAGCCCCACACCAGCAGCCAGATCAGGATGGCGATCGGCGACAGGCGCATGCGGTGGCCCTGGATCATCGGCGTGATCAGGTTGCCCTCGACGCCGGTGATGCCGGCGAAGGTGACCGCCGGCAGCAGCGCGGTGCCCAGGTCGTGCGAATGGATCATGCCCACCAGCGCCAGCACGATGGTGGTGGTGATCGCGCCGACGTAGGGAATGAAGTTGGCGGTCATCGCCACCACGCCCCACAGCAGCGGATCGGGCATGTGGTAGAGCCAAAGCATCAGCGTGGTCAGCGCGCCCAGGCTCGCGTTGATCGCCAGCGCGGTGAGCAAATAGCGCGAGACCTCGATCTGGATGCTGCGCACGATTTCCACCGCGTGCCGTTTGTAGGCGAAGCCGGGCGAGATCTCCACCAGCCGCCGCAGCAGCGAATCGCCGTAGATCAGGAAGAAGAACACCAGCAGCACCACGGTGAGCACGGCGGCGAGCACCTTCGGTGCGGTCGACACCACGTCCCACGCGGTGATCGCCACCGCGGTCGGATGCGGCGGCTGGGCGCGCACCGGCCCGCCGACCAGGCTCTGGGTGGCGCGGTTGGCCGCCTCCAGCGGCTTGGTGACGCTGCGCAGCTTGGGCACGAAGCTCTTGATCGCCGCGGGCGCACCATGGAACCAGCCCAGCGCCGGCTGCGCCAGCGCGCCGACGCCGGCGCCCAGCCCGGCCAGCAGCGCAACCATCAACACGCTGGCGGTGAACCAGCGCGGCACCCGGTGGCGCGCGCCGGCCGCCACGATGGGGTTGAGCGCCAGCCCGATGAACGCGGCCAGCACCAGCGGGATCAGCAGTACGCGCGTGATCGTCACCGTATAGAGCAACGCCAGCACCAGCAGCGCGTTGAGCACGATTCGCACCGCCAGCAGGTGGCGGCGCAGGCTGCGCGCGAAGCGCAACTGCGGCGTGCCGGCGACCGGCGAGGGCACAGTCGCCGGCGCCGCGTCGACCGCGGCCGGCGCAGCGGCAGGATCGGGCAGGTTCATGCGTCCTCGACGGCGGACTGGGTCGCGGAGTGGGCGGCCAGGAAGCTGGCGCCGATGGTGGTCGCCTCGCTCACCAGCGCGCCGAGCAGGCTGCCCATGCCGGGCAGGCGCAGCGGCTGCATCTTCATCCGTCCCATCACGAAGCCGGCGCCGGCGGCCACGCCCAGGATCGCCCACGGGTGACGTTCGCCCCGCGCGAGCAGGGCCGAGGCCGGTAGTGCCACCGCTTCGCGCGCCTCGTGCATACGCCGTTGCGCGGCGACGACCCGCGCGTGCTGGCCGAACATGCTCATGCCGCGTCCTCCCCTTCCGCCCGCCGCCGGGCCCGTGCCTTGGTCTCGCGCATCATCGCACTCCATTCGTTGCGCGTGGCGGGCAGGCTCATCCAGTGCATGCAGCGGCGGAAGAACAGGATCGCGCCCAGCACGAACAGCAACTGCAGCACGGCCAGCACGACCAGCGCCCACACCCAGGACGCGAACCACTTGGCCAGCAGCACGCCGACCAGCGCCAGCAGGGTCAGTCCCAGGCCTACGCCGGCCACGGTCGCGGCCAGGCCCGCCAGCAGCATCCACGAGAGCGCGCTGCGCGCCAGTCCCACCTCGGCCGAGAGCAGCTCCAGCTGCGCGCCGAACAGGTCCTTGACGCCATGGCCGAGCCGGCCCAGCTCGTCGAGCACACCGGCAGGCGGCGTCGCGTCGGCGGCGCCGTCGGGGCTGGCTTGTTCGGCCTCAGGCATCCCTGGCACTCGTCGACGAAGGGGTCAGCGGCGAAGGATACGACCCAGCAGCCAGCCGGCGCCCACCGCGATGGCGATCGACTGCATCGGCTTCTCGCGCACGTATTCGCGCGCCTGCGCCATCCACGCCTCGGCCTTGTCCATGGTTTCGTCGCGCAGTTCGCGGCTGCGGTCGGCCAGCTCGGCCGCCTTGTCGTTGGCCCGGTGCGCGGCATCGGCGGTCTTGTCGGCCGCGCGGTGCACGCCTGCCTCGACCTTGTCGGCGGTGTGGTTGACCGCCTGCTTGGTGCGCGCCACCGCTTCGGAGGTGGCCTGCTTGACCCGCTCGGCGCCCTGGTCGATGCGGTTGTGTGCCTTCGACATGGCCGCCGTATCCGCCAGCGGATCATCGGCCATCGCCGGGTTCGACATCGCCGGGTTGAGGCCGGGGTCGCGCGGTGTGGAGGAGCTTTGGATCGGGTTGGTCATGGCGTTCTCCCGGTGGAAGGGTGACGGCGCCGCCGCTCAACTGGCGCGGCGGAAGAAGGCAATGATCGCAAGGATCAGGAAGATGACGAAGAGAATCTTCGCGATGCCCGCGGCCGCGCCGGCGATGCCGCCGAAACCGAGGATCGCGGCGATGATGGCGATGACCAGAAAGACGATGGCGTAATGCAGCATGACGGCTTACCTCTGGGTAGGTGACGATCCCCCGGGCCGGCCCGCATGGCCAGACGCCGATCATTCATCCACAGGGGCTGCCATCTGCACGTGAAGAGGCGCATGTCCGTGCGCCCCCGCGTTCACTTCGCATCCGGGTTGATCGCGTAGGTCCCCGTCAACGTGGCGCTCGCCAGTACATGGCCGTCCATCACCGCGCGCAGCTGGTCGAGACTGAAGCCCGAAGAAAGGCCGAGGCCTGGCGTATCCAGCGCATGCAGCTCGAAGCGGTAGCGGTGCACGCGCGCGTCGTTCCAGGGCGGGCACGGGCCGTCGTAGCCGAGGTAGGTGCCGGCCATCTCCGGATCGGAGGCGAACCAGCCGCTGTAGTCGTTCTCGCCCTGCCGGCTGCCGGACGGGCCGGTCGGCGCGCGCTTGCCGTGCGGCGTGATGCCGTCGCTGCAGGCGCCGTTGCCAAGCTCGCCGCAGTCGGCCGGGATGTCGGCCATCAGCCAGTGCACGAAGTCGGTACGCGGCAGGTCGGCGCTGACCGTGCGGCCTTGCTTGTTGACGTCGTCGCCACGGCTGGGCGCGTCGGGATCGATGCAGGTGAGCACGAACGAGCGCGTGCCCGGCGGCGCATCGCGCCAGGCCAGGTGCGGGTTGCGGTTGTCGGACAGGGCGATCGGATCACCGGGCTTGCCGAAGGCGCATGCGCGGGGGATCGGCTGGCCGTCTTCAAAATCGTTGCTGCGCAATTGCATGGGAATCCTCCTCTATCGAAATCCGGCTTCCTCTCCCCTGCGGGGAAAGGGTTGGGGTGAGGGATCGCTCTGCCTCGCAAGAGCCGAGTCCTTCAGGGCTCGCATGAAAAAGTTTCCGCAAGCCCGGCCCCTCACCCCGGCCCTCTCCCCGCAGGGGAGAGGGAGCAGAGCCTCAACGTCCGTAGGTCACGCGATAGACCGCCCCCGCCTGGTCGTCGCTCACCAGCAGGCTGCCGTCGGGCAGCGGCTGCACGTCCACCGGCCGCCCCCAGGACTGCTCGTCCTGCTCGAAGCCGGTGATGAACGGCTCGTAGGACGCGACCTTGCCGCCGTTCAGCCGCACCGTCATCACGCGGTAGCCGGATTTCTTCGTGCGGTTCCACGAGCCGTGCTCGGCGACGAAGATCGCGCCGCGGTAGTGCGCGGGGAACTGCTTGCCGGTGTAGAAGCGCAGGCCCAGCGACGCCACGTGCGCGCCCAGCTTGAGCACCGGCGGCGCGTAGTCCTTGCAGTCGTGGCCCTTGCCGAATTCCGGATCGAGGATGTCGCCCTGGTGGCAGTACGGGTAGCCGAAATGTTCAGCGACGCGGTCCAGGCGGTTCAGCTCGTCGCTGGGCACGTCGTCGCCGAGCAGGTCGCGGCCGTTGTCGGTAAACCACAGCTTGCCGGTGGAAGGCTGCCAGTCGAAACCGACCGTGTTGCGGATGCCGTAGGCGACGTCCTCCAGACCCGTGCCGTCGGCATTCATGCGGGTCAGCTTGGCGTAGGCCTTGTCCTTGTCGCACAGGTTGCACGGCGCGCCGATCGGCACGTACAGCTTGCCGTCGGGACCGAAGGCGATGAACTTCCAGCCGTGGTGCGTCTCGGTGGGGAACCTGTCGTAGACGACCTCGGGCCTGGGCGGATCGTCCAGGTGGTTCTCGATGTCGCGCAGCACCAGGATGCGGCTGACCGCCGACACGTACAGGTCGCCCTTGTGGAACGCGACGCCGACCGGCAGCTGCAGGCCGCTGGCGATCACGCGCACCTTCTCGGCGCGGCCGTCGTGGTCGGCGTCGGTCAGTGCGTAGACCTTGCCGGCGTCCATCGAGCCGACGAACACGGTGCCCTTCGCGCCCAGCGCCAGTTCGCGCGCCTGCGGCACCTGGTCCGAATAGACGGCGATGTGAAAGCCCTTGGGCAGGGTGAGCCGGTCCAGCGACGGCGCGGCCCAGGCGGGTGCGACGGACAGGACGAGCAGCAGCACGAACGGCACACGCATGTCGGCTCTCCTTGCGGGGAACGCCCAGCGTAGCGCCGAAGCCGTGAAGCCGGAAAGGACCGGGCCGCTCCTGCTACCGTACGCGCCTCACAAGGGGGATGCATGAGCGAACTGGACGACCTGGCCACCCTGGTCCGCGCGGCCACGCCGTTGCTGGTGATCGAGACGGTGGACGAGCAACGCGTGATCGAGTGCTTCCGCCACGTGATCGCCCAGTCGCTGCGCCCGCTGTGGCGCTGGACGCTCACCGACGGCCTGGGCCGACTGGATTTCGCCCAGCCCGGCGCGCCGGTCGCCCCCGACGCCAGCGCCACGCTCGACGCCATCCGCGCTGCCGACACGCGCGGCGTGTACCTGCTGTTCGATTTCCACCCGTTCCTGCGCTACGCGATGAGCCTGCGGCAGTTGCGCGAGATCGTGCAGCGGCAGAAGAGCGCGGCGCACACCGTCGTGCTGGTCGGCGCGAAGATCGAACTGCCGGAGGCACTGGAAGCCCTCGCCACGCGCGTACCGCTGGCGCTGCCGGACCTGAAGGAGCTGGCCGGCATCCTGCGCGGCGAGGCGGCCGCCTGGCAGCGCGAGCAGGGCCGCCGGCTGGAGGTCGACAGCGAGGCGGCGCGCACGCTGGTGCGCAACCTGGTCGGACTGTCGGCGCCGGACGCGCGGCGCATCGTGCGCAAGCTGATCTACAACGACGGTGCGCTGGGCAACGCCGACCTGCCCGAACTGATGCGCGCGAAGTTCGAGCTGCTCAACCGCTCCGGCCTGCTGCACTACGAGTACGCCACCGCGAACTTCGCCGACGTCGCCGGCGTGGCGCGCCTCAATGCCTGGGTGCAGCGCCGTCGCGCGGTGTTCCTCGACCCGCAACCGGCGCTCGATCCACCCAAGGGCGTGCTGCTGCTGGGCGTGCAGGGTTGCGGCAAGAGCCTGGCGGCCAAGGCCACCGCCGGCGGCTTCGGCGTGCCGCTGGTGCGGCTGGATTTCGGCACGCTGTACGACAAGTACCAGGGCGAGACCGAGAAGAATCTGCGTGAGGCGCTGGCCAGCGTGGAACTGCTCGCGCCCTGCGTGCTGTGGATCGACGAGATCGAGAAGGGCCTGGCCAGCGGCGGCAGCGAGGACGGTGGCGTGTCGCGCCGCGTGCTCGGTTATCTGCTGACCTGGATGGCCGAACGCAAGGCCAAGGTGTTCGTGGTCGCCACCGCCAACGCGGTCGACCAGTTGCCGGCCGAACTGCTGCGCAAGGGCCGCTTCGACGAGATCTTCTTCGTCGACCTGCCCTCGCCCGAGGCGCGCGCGGCGATCTTCGGCCTGCACCTGAAGCGGCGCAGCCTCGACCCGGCCGCGTTCGATCTGCCAGCGCTCGCGGCGGCCAGCGACGGCTTCTCCGGCGCCGAGATCGAGCAGGCCATCGTCAGCGCGCTGTACGACACCGCCGGCAGCGGCGCGCCGCCGGACCAGGCCGCGCTGTGCCATGCGCTGGAACAGACCCGGCCGCTGTCGGTGCTGATGCGCGAACCGGTGCAGGCCTTGCGCGAGTGGGCGCGCGAGCGCTGCGTGCCGGCCGACTGATCGTAGGATCGGCTCCCTCTCCCCTGCGGGGAGAGGGTTGGGGTGAGGGGTCGCTCTAGCGATGAAGTAGCTACCGGGCGAGGCTCGAAACCGCCCTTCCCGCGAGCCCCCGCCCCTCATCCCAGCCTTCTCCCCGGAGGGGAGAAGGAGCAACACCACGCGCGCCCTCCTCCACTGCAAATGTTTCAGCGGAGCGCAAATCTTGCGTCTCCGGTCATGGCGCGACCCCCACAAACCGCGGCGCCAGCAAGGGCACGGTTCTTGCCGCCTTCGGGGACCCTCGCGGCCGGTGCTCCGTGCCGGCCGTCTCCTTCCGCAGACGACACAAGGACCCATCATGTTCGCCCACAACAAACGCCTGCAGTACACGGTGCGGGTTGCCGAATGCAACCCGGCGCTCGCCAACCTCATGCTCGAGCAGTTCGGCGGCCCGCAGGGCGAGCTTGCCGCGGCGATGCGCTACTTCACCCAGGCACTGGCCGAGGACGATCCCGGCCGCAAGGACATGCTGCTGGACATCGCCACCGAGGAGCTCAGCCACCTGGAGGTGATCGGCACCATCGTCGGCATGCTCAACAAGGGTGCCAAGGGCAAGCTCGCCGAGGGCGCCGAGGAGCAGGCGCAGGCGTTCCGCGAGTTGCAGGGCGCCGGCAACGACTCGCACGTCACCCAGGTGCTCTACGGCGGCGGCCCGGCGCTGACCAATTCCGGCGGCCAGCTGTGGACGGCCGGCTACATCGACTCGATCGGCGAGCCCACCGCCGACCTGCGTTCCAACATCGCGGCCGAGGCACGCGCCAAGATCATCTACGAACGCCTGATCAACCTCACCGCCGATGCCGGCGTGCGCGACGCCCTGGGTTTCCTGATGACGCGCGAGATCTCGCACCAGCAGTCCTTCGAGAAGGCGCTGTACGCGATCCAGCCGAACTTCCCGCCGGGCAAGCTGCCGGGCAAACCGGAGTTCGCCGACGTCTACGTCAACACCTCGCAGGGCGAAGGCGACATGCGCGGGCCATGGAACAGCGACGAGAACTTCCAGTTCGTCAGCGACCGCGAGCAGATGCTGGCGATGGACGGCGGCAGCGGCACGCCGGAGGTGTCGATGGACGACAGGCAGCGCTCGGTGCTGATGCAGATGGCGCAGCGCACCCGCTCCAATCCCTCGATCAATCCGGAGACCGGCGCCGAGCTGGGCCGCAACGGCGGCCAGTCGCAAGGCACCCGCCATTAGTTGAGGGTTCCGGCAAGGGCTTCCCCCATCCGCCCTTCGGGCACCTTCCCCCGCGGTGCGGGGGAAGGACGGGTGTCCGAGGCACTCAACCGAACGCGGTGTCCAGCAGCATCATCAGCACGAAGCCGACCATCAGCCCGCCGGTGGCGAAATGCTCGTGCCCCTGGCGGTGCGATTCGGGGATGATCTCGTGGCTGACCACGAACAGCATGGCCCCGGCGGCGAAGCCCAGGCCGACCGGCAGCAGCATCGGGTAGTCGCTCACCACGCCGGCGCCGGCCAGTGCGCCGACCGGTTCGATCAGCCCCGACGCCATCCCCACCGACACCGCCCAACGCCGGCGGTAGCCGGCCGCCATCAGCGCGATCGCCACCACCAGCCCTTCGGGCAGGTCCTGGATCGCGATGCCGGTGGCCAGCGCCACGCCGTGCGCGAGGCCCGGCCCGAAGCCGACGCCGATCGCCAGGCCTTCCGGCAGGTTGTGCAGGCAGATGGCGAACACGAACAGCCAGGCCCGCTTGAGCCGCAGCGAGGGATGCCCTTCGGGTCCCTTGATGAAGTGCTCGTGCGGCAGCACGCGCTCGAGCAGTACCAGGGCCGCGGCGCCGAGCAGGATCGCCAGGCCGACCAGCGCGCCGGCCGCCCACGGCCCCTGGCCCTGGCGCTGCGCCTCGTGGATGCCCGGCAGCGCCAGCGAAAATGCGCTGGCCGCGAGCATGACGCCGGCGCCGAAGCCGAACATGGTGTCCTGCGTGCGCTGGTCGATGTTGCGCGCGAACAGCGCCGGCACGGTACCCAGCGCGGTGGCGGCGGCACCCGCGCAGCCGCCCAGGAACGCGGCGAGCACCGGCGTCAGCGCCATCCGCGGGTCCTGCGCCTGGCTGGGTGCATTGCGGGCATGCGGTCGCTGCGCCTCCTTCGAGTGGGAAGCATGCCGCCGCGCCGGCACGGCGGCGTGAACGGCGTTGACCGTCGGCAGCGCGCCGCCCATGCTGGAACGCCCTCGCCGCGGGTCCCGAATGAACACGCTGCCGCCCTTCCACCTCGCCTTCCCGGTGACGTCGCTGGCCGACGCGCGCGCCTTCTACGGCGAGCTGCTCGGTTGCCCGGAGGGCCGCTCCAGCGAGCACTGGGTCGACTTCGATTTCCACGGCCACCAGATCGTCGCGCACCTGGCGCCGGAGGAGGCGCGCGCCGTGGCCGCGCACGACGTGGACGGCGACGCCGTGCCGGTGCGCCACTTCGGGCTGGTGCTGTCGATGGAGGCGTGGCAGGCGCTGGCCGATCGGCTGCGCCGCGCCGGCACGCGCTTCGTCATCGAGCCGCATACCCGCTTTGCCGGCCAGCCGGGCGAGCAGGCCACGATGTTCCTGCTCGACCCGTGCGGGAATGCGCTGGAGTTCAAGGCGTTCGCCGATCCCTCGCGGCTGTTCGCGAAGTGACGCGCACGCGTCGTGCGTAGGGTGGGCTTCAGCGCACCACGGAAGGTTCCGGTGGTGTAGGTGATGGGCTGAAGCCCACCCTACGGCGCGAGCGCGTTGAAACGCGCGGCGATGTACTCGTCGGTGAAGCTGACCATGTCGGCGCCGCGGATGAAGCCGCAATGGCCGCCATGGTCGGCGATGTCCAGCTCCACGTTGGGCGGCAGCTGCAACTGCTCGAACGCATCGACCGGAATCACCGGATCGTCGCGCGCGGTGAGGATGGTCGCCGGCACGGCCAGGCCGGCGAGCGCGTCGCGCGCCACCGAATAGCCGTCCAGGTAGGCCTGCAGCGAACCGAAGTCGGTGTGCCTGAGCACCAGCGCCTCGGTCAGCCCGCGCAGGCTCTGCTTCAGTTCGGCCAGCTCGAAGTACTGGTGCTGCGGAAACGCCTGCTGCTTGGCCTTCAGCGACTGCCGCCACTTGCGCATGAAGTAGGCCTGGTAGAACCACGGCGCGCTCTGTTCCAGCGAGAACAGGCCTTCGCCCGGATCGATGATCGGGCACACCGCCAGCGCATAGTCCAGCGGAATGCCGGCCGCCGGCGCACGCAGCGCCGCGCGCAGGGCGAAATTGCCGCCCAGCGAGAAGCCGGCCAGCGCGGTGACCGGCCTCGGCCAGCGCCGCACGATGTCGCCCAGCGCATGCACCACCTCGTCGATGCGGCAGGAGTGGAACAGCGCCTCGTTGAGGTGGTGGCTGGCGCCGTGGTCGCGGAAGTTGAGCCGGAACACGTCCCAGCCGTCGCGCAGCAGGCGGCTGCCGGTCTGCAACACGTAGGTGGAATCGACGCTGCCTTCCCAGCCGTGGAACAGCACCGCCAACCCGCGCGAGGCACGGCCGCTGCGCTGCGCGGTGAACGCACCGGTCAGGCGCACGTCGTTGCCGCCGTCGACCACCACCTCCTCGGCATGGCCCGCCACCTCGCGCGCGCTCCTAGGCAGCAGCAGTCGGCGCACGCCGCTGGAGGAGAGCATGGTCTGCACATGGCCGCTGGTCAGCGGCCAGGGGGGACGGAAATCCTTTCCGCGCGGCAACTCGCTCATGCGTGGGCGTCTTCCAGGGCGGCTCCGATGCGCTCGCGCGAAAGGTCGGCCATGCGCCGGCGCGCGTCGGGCATCGCCGGCACCGCGGCGAGGAAATGCACCTCGGCGTCCAGCGGCGCCTCGCCCAGCATGCGCAGCAGGTTGCCCATGAAGTTCTCGCCCTCGCGGAAGCCGGCGTCGATCACCCGCCGGCCGTTGCGCGCGAAGCGCAGCGCCACCGGCTGCACCGGCACCTGCGCGTCCAGCGCGGCCTGGAAGATGCGCGCGTGGAACACCTTGAGCACGCCGTTGTGGCCGGTGCCGCCTTCGGGAAACACCGCCACCGAGCGACCGCCGCGCAGCCGTTCGACCATCGCCTGCATCACCGCCGCCAGCGAGTGGTTGCTGCCGCGCCGGTGGAAGATGGTGCCACCGGTGGCGGCCATCCAGCCGACCAGCGGCCAGCGCGCGATCTCCGCCTTGGCCACGAAGCAGGCGGCACGCTGGCTGTGCAGCAGTTCGATGTCGATCCACGAGGTGTGGTTGGCGACGAACAGCACCGGGTCGGGCAACGGCTTGCCGACGCGCACCGAGCGCAGGCCGAAGATGCGCATCAGCACCGTCGACCACCAGCGGATCATGCGGTGGGCGAACGGCTCGCGGCCGTCGACCATCACGCGGTGCCTGTTCCAGCTCAGGATCAGCGCGCACAGCAGGATGCCCAGCGCGATGTGCAGCAGCAGCAGCGGCACCCGCCACAGGTAGCGCACGGGACGCCAGGGATCGCGGTCGGGGGTGGGGGCGGTGTCCATGAGCCGGTTAGTTTAGCGTTTTCGTCAGCGTCGACGCGCATCCGCAGGCGTGATCCGCGCCGGGGCGCGCTTCATGTTTCCAGCTGTCCCAGCGGCAGCGACGGCGAACGCTTGACCGTGCGCAGCACGAAGCTCGAATTGGCGTCGGCCACGCCCGCGTCGTTGAGCAGCCGGTCGAGCAGGAAGCGCGAAAAATGCGGCAGGTCGGCCACGTAGACGTGCAACAGGTAGTCCATGTCGCCGGTCAGCGCATGGCAGGCGACCACTTCCTCCCAGCCCTCGACCTTCTCCACGAAGCGCTCGATCGCGCCGGCCTCGTGGCGCGCCAGTTGCACGCGCACGAACGCCTGCAGGCCCAGCCCCACCGCCTGCGGATCGACCTGCGCGGCATAGCCGGTCAGCACGCCGTCGGCCTCCAGCCGCTGCAGCCGGCGCAGGCAGGCCGAGGGCGACAGGCTGACCCGCTCGGCCAGCTCGGCATTGGTGATGCGCCCTTCCGCCTGCAGCACGGCGAGCAGGCGCAGGTCGGTGCGGTCGAGCTTGGTCATGGCAGCTTGCTCCGCGATTCGCGCTTGTGGCGCAAGAATACTGCGCCAGCTCACGGGTGATTCACAACAAACGCAACCTTCGTGCGGCGTACGCAGCGTATTCTTGAGGCCTGAAGGCGCCGCGCGCCATACGCTTTCCCGGAGCCGCCATGCAGACCGCCACCCCGCGCAAAGTCGAACACCAGCAGACCGACCGCGGTTACGTGCCGGTCTATGCCACCGGCGTGGTCGAGCAGCCCTGGGCCAGCTACACCCGCACCGACCACGAGGTGTGGGACACGCTGTTCGCGCGCCAGTGCCAGATGCTGCCCGGGCGCGCCTGCCAGGAATTCCTCGACGGCGTGGCCAAGTTCGGCCTGGGCGACGGCGGCATTCCGAAGTTTTCCGACCTCAACCAGGTGCTTGGCAAGACCACTGGCTGGGAGCTGGTCGCGGTCGAAGGCCTGCTGCCGGACGAGGTGTTTTTCGACCACCTGGCGCACCGCCGCTTCCCGGTGAGCTGGTGGATCCGCAAGCCCGAGCAGCTCGATTACCTGTCCGAGCCGGACCTGTTCCACGACCTGTTCGGCCACGTGCCGCTGCTGCTCAACCCGGTCTTCGCCGACTACATGCAGGCCTACGGCCGCGGCGGCATGAAGGCGCACGCGATCGGCCCCGAGGCGCTGATGAACCTTACCCGCCTGTACTGGTACACGGTGGAGTTCGGCCTGATCGACACGCGCGAGGGCTTGCGCATCTACGGCGCCGGCATCGTCAGTTCCAAGGGCGAGTCGGTCTACAGCCTGGACTCGGATGCGCCCAACCGGATCGGTTTCGATCTCGAGCGCGTCATGAACACGCGCTACCGCATCGACACCTACCAGCAGACCTACTTCGTGATCGACAGCTTCGAGCAACTGTTCGAGGCCACCACGCCCGACTTCACCTCGCTCTACGCGCGCCTGCACGGGAAGGCCGCGCACGCCGCCGCCGACGTGCTGGAAGACAGTGATCGCGTCTACCACCACGGCAGCCACGAAGGCTTCGCCACCAACGCCGATACCTGAGCGTTACTGCTGGGCGGGCCCCTGCAACAAGCCCCGCTTCGCCAGCCAGCCGCGCACCTCGCCGGTCCACAGGGCATAGCCCGCGGCGTTGAGGTGCAGGCCGTCGACGTCGAACCAGCGTGGATCCGCCTCGCCGTCGGCGCCGAGCATGCGGTGATGGACGTCCAGGAAATCCACCCCGCGCTCCTGCGCACAGGCGCGGATCAGCGCGTTGGCCGCACGGATCTGCGGCAGCTGCCTGCGCCGCGAGAGGTTGGGCTTGATCGAAAGGTAGGCGAACGGCGCCTCTCCCGCCCAGCGCCGCGCCTGGGTGACGAACGCGCCGAAGGCGTCGCGCACCTGCTCGGGCGACTTGCCATCGGCGAGGTCGTTGCCGCCGGCGTACATCACGATCGCGCGGGGCCGGTAAGACCCGATCAACTGCTCGGCGAAGTACACGCTGTCGGCGATTTCCGAACCGCCGAAGCCGCGGTTGATGGTGGGCAGTTCGGGAAAATCCGCCGCCAGCGTGTGCCATAGCCGGATCGAGGAACTGCCGACGAACAGCACCGCGTCGGCGGGGGCGGGATCGAGCCTGTCGATCGCGGCGAACGCTGCGATCTCGCTCTGCCATTCGATGAATTCGGCAGCCTCGCCGCCGGAAGGGGAAACCTGGTCGAACATGCCGTCTCCGCCGCACACGGGTTGCCCGACCCTAGGCCATGGGCGATCAAGGCGGCGTGGGTGGCGCGCGCAGGCGGCCAGGCAGCGGCGTTCGGCACGCCCGCCCGGCAGCAGGTGGAACCTCAGCGCGGGGCGTCCGGCGTTCCTCGCAGCCAATCGCGCACCAGGCCCGTCCACAGGCGATAGCCTTGCCGGTTCATGTGCAGGCCGTCCGCGCCGAACCACTTCGCCTGCGGCTGCCCGTCCGGCCCCAGCATGGGCGTAAAGACGTCCAGATAGCTGATGGCCTCCTGGCCGCGTGCGTACTCGCGCACCAGCGCGTTGGCGCGGCGGATCTCCGTCAGCAGGTTCTTTCGCGCCACGCTGGGCTTGATCGCGATGAAGGCGATCGGCACGTTCGCATCCAGCGACCGCGCGCGCTGCACGAAGGCGGCGAACGCATCGCGCACCTGTTCCGGCGTGCAGCCCTCGGCCAGGTCGTTGTCGCCGGCATAGAGCACGATGGCGCGCGGGTGGTAGGGCGCCACCAGACGGTCGGCGTAGTAGGTGGCGTCGGCGATGCGCGAGCCGCCGAAGCCGCGGTTGATCACCGCGCGGCCCGGAAAGTCCGCGGCCAGCGAGCTCCACAGACGGATCGACGAGCTGCCCACGAACAGCACCGGCTGCGCCGGCGGCGGATGCGCGCGGTCGGCCGCGGCGAACGCGGCGATATCCGTCTTCCACTGTTCCGGTCGGTCGGTACAGGCCTGCGCCAGCGACGGCAGCAGCGCGAGCATCAGCAATAGCCAGGGGATCTTCTTCATCGGGCCAACCTACCACCATGCGGGCCCAAGCGATGCGTGCCATCGCCGCTACGGCCGCTTGAGCTCGCTCACCTCGAGCACCTGCGCGATGCGCGCGCCATCCCAGCGGTAGATGAGATGCTGCGCCTGCACGCAGGGCGCGACCACGTCCGGATAGAACGCGGCCACGCATTCGCCGTCCGTGTGCCGCGCACTGTCGTAGACGATGCCGTTCGAACCGGCCGCGCGCAGCCTGCGGGCGAGCGCCACGCTCGCGGCGTAATGGTGTGGATCGTGCGCGTCCGGCCAGCCGCCGCGCAGATCGTGCAGCTTGCAGTCGATGCTGGTGCGGTAGCAGCGCATCTGCAGCTCGCAGGCCGGCTCGGCGGTGGCGGCGAGGAAGCGCTCGCGGTGGTAGACGGTTTCTTCCACCGCGGTGGCCACGCTGTGCGCGGCGTAGAACACGCCCCAACTGCCGTCGGAGAAACGGCTGCCCTCGGGATTGAGGTGGGTGAAGGCGGCCATCACCGGCGTGCTGCCCGGACCGCTGATACGCCGCTGTGGCGGCACCAGCTTCAACGCGCCGGCTTCCTCGCGCAGGCGCGGATTGGTCATCGCCTCGATGGCGAACAGCGCATCCAGCTCGGCCGGATCGGCGATGCGGTCGAACACGCCCACCGGCGGGAAGCGGCTGGGCACGATGCGGTAGGCGTGGCTCCAGCGGATGCGTTTGACGGGCGGCAACTCGGGCGACATCGGCGTTCCAGGATCATGGGCCGCCGGCGCGCACGCGCGCGGGTGGCTGCCGGGCATTGTGGCGGGCGCGGGTGTCGCCGTTTGCGACGGTGGTCAGTTCCAGCCGCGCTGCGCGTCCAGGTACTGGCGCACCACGTAGAGGTCGCCGACGTTGCCCGACAGCATGCGCTCCAGCGCCGAGTGGCCGCCGAACAGCGACGCCTGGTTGGGCTTGCGCAGCCAAGCGTCGGCCTGTGCCGGATCGGGGAACAGGATCTGCAGCGATTTCCAGATGCCCAGCAGGTAGCTGATCCGCTCGATCACGTCGCGGCCGGGGTTGCCGTCCTGGTCGCGCTTCCATTTGAAGAAGGTCGATTCGGCCGGCTCGCCGAGCAGCCGGCGCTGTTCGGCGATGCGCAGCTTCCAGTGTTCGGCCAGGCGGAAGAAGGAGCGCAGTGCGGGGCCGCCGAGGTCGCCGGCGGGAGCCTGTTCGGGACGGGGATGGGCCAGCATGCGGGACTCTCCTTTTGGAGTTCGCATCCAATTTACTGCAAATATGCAGTCGCCGCAAACCGCACTGCCCGTCCCGACCATGGCGGGCCGAGGCCCGCCGTCGTCTTGGCCTGCGACCTATTTGCAGCCGCAGCCGTAGTCCGGCTCGGGGCC
The DNA here is from genome assembly GCF_049727805.1 of Frateuria sp. YIM B11624. NCBI lineage: Bacteria > Pseudomonadati > Pseudomonadota > Gammaproteobacteria > Lysobacterales > Rhodanobacteraceae > Frateuria > Frateuria sp. YIM B11624. The sequence continues at coordinate 119,914 of NZ_JBCNYA010000006.1, read as the reverse complement.
GCCTTCGGCGATGAAGCGGTCGATGCGCTTCTCCAGCACCGGCAGCGGCACCGATCCGAGCTGCAGCACCGTGTCGTGGAAGTGGCGCAGGTCGAACTTGCCGCCCAGCGCCTGCTCGGCCCTGGCGCGCAGCTGGCGGATCTTCAGGTAACCCAGTTCGTAGGACAGCGCCTGCCCCGGCCAACTGATGTAGCGGTCCACCTCGTTGGCGATCTCGCGCGCCGACAAGGCGGTGTTCTGCGTCAGGTAGTCGATCGCTTGGGCTCGCGTCCAGCCCAGGTGGTGGATGCCGGTGTCGACCACCAGCCGGCAGGCGCGCCACATCTGGTAGGTGAGGTAGCCGAAGCGCTGGTAGGGCGTCCGGTAGATGCCCATCTCGTTGCCCAGGTACTCCGAATACAGGCCCCAGCCCTCGCCGAAGGCGGAGATGTAGCCCTGGCGGCGGAACTCGGGCTGGCCCTGCTGCTCGGCGGCCAGTTCCAGCTGCAGCGCATGGCCGGGATAGGATTCGTGCAGGGTCAGCGCCGGCATGTTGAACAGCGGTCGCGAAGGCAGGTCGTAGGTGTTGACCAGGTAGGCGTCCGCGCCGCCGCGGCCGGAGGTGTAGTACGGCGCGATGTCGGCCGGCACCGGCACGATGGCGAAGCGCGCGCGCGGCAGGTGGCCGAAGAAGCGGCCGATCTGGCCGTCCACTTCCTTGGCCACCCAGGCGGTGCGCATCAGCAGCTCCTCCGGGGTCTTGGCGTAGAACTGCGGGTCGGTGCGCAGGAACGAAAGGAACGCCGGGAAATCGCCCTTGAAGCCGCTCTCCTTCATCGTCTGGAGCATCTGCGCGTGGATCATCGCCACCTGCTCCAGGCCGATCTTGTGGATCGCATCGGGATCCAGCTCCAGCGTGGTGTACTCGCGGATCTGCTGGCGATAGAACGCCTTGCCGTCGGGCAGCGCCTCGGCCGCCAGCGTGGTGCGCGCGTGCGGCACGTAGTCCTGCCGGAAGAAGGTCAGCAGCTTGCCGTAGGCCGGGATCACCTCGTCGCGGATGCGCCGCAGCGCCTCGCCCTGCAGCGCCTGCGCCTGGTCGGCGGGGATCGCGTCCGGCATCTGTTCGAACGGCTTGTAGAAGCTGCTGGCGGTGGGGTCCTTGAGTTCCGCCACGGCGGCGATCGAGACGTCGCGCCCGTCCAGCACCGCGCGCGGCACCGAGAAGCCACGCTTCAGACCCAGCCGCATGTTGGCGATCTGCTGGTCGAAGTAGGCGGGGATCTGCGCCAGGCGGTCGAGGTAGCGGCGATAGTCGTCGGCGGTGCGCAGCCGGTCGCCGCCCAGCTCGTAGCCGATGTCGCTCCAGAAGGCCGAGTCGCTGTTGAACGGCATCTGCCAGGTACCGAAACGCTGGTCGGCCAGCAGGTTGGCGATCTGCGCGTGGTAGATGGCGTAGTTGACCTGGTTGGCCGGCGAGAGCTGGCTCGCGTCGAGCGCATCGAGCTTGGCCAGCACCTGCTGCCATTGCTCCAGCCGCTGCTGCTGGCTGGCCGCATCGACGTTGTCCAGCCGGCCGTCGTTCGGCTGCGGCTCGCCCGAGGCGCTGATGTCGCCCTGCCCGGTGCGCCAAGCCCACTCGTGGGTGTAGATCGCCTTGAAGCGGTCGTCGGCGTCGTTGGCGTGCACGACCGGGGCGAGCAGCAGGCCCGCGGCCAGCAGGCCGCCCAGCAGGTGGTTCATCGGGAAGCTCCTTGCGAAAGGGATGCAGGTGATCATCGCAAAGAAGGCGCGCATGGGCATCGTAGGGTGGGCTTCAACCCATCGCGATCGTGCGGAATGGTGGGCTGAAGCCCACCCTACGGGGCTACACGCCGGCGTAGTAGCCGCGCATGGCATCCAGGTAGGCGTCGAGGTTGCGCCCTTCGCCGGTGGCGAAGCATTCGCCGGTCTCGTCGAACCGGTCGATGCGGTCGGGACGGAAGTTGCGGAACGCGCTGCGCAGGCGGCACCAGGTGCCCAGCGTCCACTTGCCGCCCCAGAACGCCAGGCACAGCGGCTCGACGTCGCGCGTGCTGGCCTGGCCGGCTTCGTCGCGATAGACCAGCCGCAGCACGTGCTGCGCCTCGATCGCCGCGTGCAGGCGGTCGATCCGCGCGGCGAAGGCGAGCTTCATCTCGTCGCGGTAGACCGGCGCGTAGATGCGCGTGCGCGCGGCGCGCTCGCGCAGTTCCGGCGGCAGCACCGCCTCGATCTTCATCAGCGCCGCCTGCGCGCCTTCGGCCAGGCGCTCGCCGGCGAAGGCGCGCACGAAGCGCGTGCCGACCACCAGCGATTCGAGCTCCTCGGCGGTGAACATCAGCGGCGGGATGTCCGCGCCCTTGCGCAGCACGTAGCCCACGCCCGCCTCGCCCTCGATCGGTACGCCGGAGAGCTGCAGGTCGGCGACGTCGCGGTAGACCGTGCGCAGCGACACGCCCAGCGTCTCGGCCAGCGAGCGCGCCTGCAGCGCGGTGCGGCGCCCGCGCAGGGCGTGGATGATGAGGAACAGGCGGTCGGCGCGGCGCATCCGCGCATGATCGCCGAGGCAGGGCGCGTGGGCCAGCTCATGCATGGAAATCGGCGGCGCGCCACGTTCTGTCGGGCCCCTTCCGCCCGGCAAGGCCGGGGCGGCGGGCAACGGCGATGCACGCGATCAGCCCTGCCTGGCGAGGAACTCGGCATCCTTCGCCTCGGCCCGCTGCATCGCCGGGCGCGCGCGCACGCGTGCGACGTACTCGCGCACCGGCGGCGTATCGGGCACGAGCTTGAACATCGTGGTCCAGTGTAGGGCAGTGCCCCACAGCACGTCGGCGGCGCTGAAGCGCTCGCCGAGCAGCCAGGGCCCGGGCGTGAGCTGGGCGACGATCGCGTCGAGCACCTCCTGCCAGGTGCCATAGGGCGAGGTCATGTGCGGCGCGGGTTCGCGCTGCATGGAATGGTCGACCAGCGCGGGCTCGAAGCAGGAGCCGTAGAACACCATCCAGCGCAGGTACGACGCGCGCAACGGGTCGCCGATCGCCGGGGCCAGGCCTTTCTCCGGAAAGAGGTCGGCCAGGTACATCATCACCGCCGGTTGCTCGGTGACCATCGCACTGCCGTGGCGGACGGCCGGCACCTTGCCCAGCGGGTTGAGCGCGAGATATGCCGGGTCGCGCTGCGTACCGGCCTTCAGGTCGAGCAGGTGCAGCTCGTAGTCGACGCCCAGTTCCTCGAACAGGGCCAGCGTGCCGCGCGAGCGCGACTGCGGGGCATGGAAGAAGGTCAGCTTCGGTGCGTTCATGGCATGGCGTCCTGCGGCAGGTGGCAGACCGCTTCGAGGTTGTGCCCGTCCGGGCCGATCACGAAGGCGGCGTAGTAGTCGTCGTGGTACTGCGGGCGCAGGCCGGGCGCACCGTTGTCGCGCGCGCCGGCCGCCAGCGCCGCGCGGTGGAAGGCGTCGACCTGCGCACGGCCGGCGGCGGCGAAGGCCAGGTGCAACGGCGTGGGTGCGCCGTCGGCGAGGGTCAGCCAGAGCTGCTGTTCGTCCCTTCGATCGACGCCGGCAGCCAGGCCCACGGCATCGGGGTAGGCCTTCGCCACCTTGATGCCCAGCGGCTGCAACGCCTGTTCGTAGAACCGTCGGGCCCGTTCCAGGTCGCTGACGGGCAAGCCTAGGTGGTCGAACATGAGATTTCTCTCCTAGAGGTAGCGGGTGACGGCCGGCGGGTCCATCCAGTTGTCGTGGCGCCCGTCGAAGTAGCGCACCGGCGCGTCGGCCAGTTCCTGCGGCGTGGCATCGTCCAGGCAGGCGAGGTTGACGCTGACGAAGTCGCCGCCCAGTGGCTCCAGGTGCCCGCTGCCGAACGGCTGGATGCCGCAGTGCCGGCAGTAGCGGTAATGCACGCTGTGGGTGCCGAACTGGTAGTCGGCCAGCACCGCTTCGCCGTCAAGCAGGCGGAACGCCTCCGGTCGCACGATCGCGCCCCAGCGGCGCGTCTTGCTGCAGATCGAGCAGTTGCAGCGGCCGGTGCCGGCCGCGAGGTCGATGTCGGCGGCGAAGCGCACCGCGCCGCAGTGGCAGCTGCCGTGGTAGGTCCGGGTCATGCCGGCTCCTTACTTGTCGCGGGGGAAGGTGCGCCACGCAGCAACGAGCGCGGCGTGGGCGCCAGACGCAGTATCTGCGGCATCGCGTCGAGGTGGCGGCTCCAGTCGATGACCGCCGGCGCGGCGGCGGCGGCTTCCTGGTGCCGCGCCTGTGCCGCGGCATCGGCGAACGCGCTGAACCAGACGAACACACTCTCGCCCTCGCGCACCGGCAGGCGCGGGTAGGTGTTGCGCGCCGGCTCGGTGAGGAATTGCGCCAGCACCGGCGCGCCGAGGCGTTCCAGTACCGGCCGCACTTCGTCGTCGAAGCGGCGCGCGAGCGTCGCCGCCTCGCCCGGCGGCAGCGGGCAGATTGTGGCGCTAAGTACGCCGGTCGGGGCACGCTCGCCCGCGGCGGGACGGGCCAGTCCATCGAGCGCGAACGGCTTGCCCGGGCGCAGCAGCAGCACATCGTCGGAGTCGAGCATGGTGGCGTTGGCCGCCTCGCGGTGGGCGCGCCAGACCGGGCCGTCGTAGAACCCGGCGAGCGCCGCCGCGCGCGACTCCATGTCGGCGAAGCTGCGCAACCAGACGAACCGGTCCGGGTCGTCGAGATCGCGGAACTGGCCGGGCAGGCCGATGCCGAGCGCTTCCTGCGGCTCGACGAACTCGCGCTCGAACAGTTCCACCAGGCGGTCGCGCTGGCCGGGGCGCAGCGTGTACTGGCGCAGCTCCCATACGGCGTGGGCGCTCATGGCCGCCTCCCGCACAGGGCAGCGACCAGCGCCAGCAGGGTCATGCGGCTGCGCGGCGGTTCCTGCCCGGCAGGCTGCAACCGGTGCGGTCCTTCGACCAGCCGGTTGCGCCCGGCCAGCGGCCGGTAGGCGTCGACGACGCGCTCGAGGATCGGATGCATGGCCGCCCTCCTCACGCCGCCACCGCTTCGCCGACGCACCACGGCGGCAGTTGCGCGTGCTTGAACAGGCGGTACCAGTGCTCGCGGTCGCCCGGGCCGTACAGGTCCAGCGTGCGGATCACCTCGCGTGCGAATTCCACGCTGCCCAGATGGCTGGCGGTGATGGTGCCGCCGTCGCTGACCGCCAGCACCGAAGCGTCGTACTGCGCGCTGCCGGCATAGCCGGGCACCTGCGCCTCGATGTGGCCGGCCCAGTTGCCGGTGTGGCGGCAGCGATCGAGCAGGCCGGCACGGGCCAGCGCCAACACGCCGCTGTCGATGCCGGCGACCACCGAGCCGGCGCCATGCAACTGGCGCAGCGCCGCCACCGCGGCGGCGCCTTCGCCGCGCTGCCACAGGTGCCCGCCGGGCACGATGGCGAGCGCGGCGCGGGCGAAGTCGAGCTCGGCCAGGCTCAGCTCCGGCTGCACCATGAGGCCGCCCATCGAGCGCACCGGCGCGCGGGTGAAGCCCACCGTGGCCACCTGCCAGTCGCCCGGCCGGCGCACCTCGCACAGCGCCAGCGCCGCCTGCCAGTCTGCAAAGCCGTCGAACACCATGAAGTAGATCGTGTCGTGCATCGCCATCGCCTCCTTTGCAAGATGCGCAGGATGCGGCGGGGCTGCTGCCAGCGTGATGTCAGCAGCGGGACGAAAACATGGCGGCGTCACTTCGACCTGGTGGGCCGGCGGTGACGTGGCGAGCCGCGCGGTCACCGGAAAGGCCGGGCCGCCATTCACGCGCACCCCGTAGAATGCCCGTTCCTTCCCGCCACGGACCCGACATGAAGCCTGTCTCGCTGATCCAGTTCCTGATCGAGGAACGCCGCGCCGGCCGCATCAACGCCGAGCTTTCGCTGCTGATCGAGGTGGTGGCGCGCGCCTGCAAGCGCATCGCGGTGGCCACCAGCAAGGGCGCGCTCGGCGGCGTGCTGGGCAATGCGGGCAGTGACAACGTGCAGGGCGAGGCGCAGAAGAAGCTGGACGTGATCTCCAACGAGATCCTGCTGGAAGCCAACGCCTGGGGCGGCCACCTGGCCGCCTGCGCCTCGGAGGAAATGGAGGATCCGCAGCCGATCCCGGACATGTACCCCAAGGGTAACCACCTGCTGCTGTTCGATCCGCTGGACGGTTCGTCCAACATCGACGTCAACATCTCGGTGGGCACGATCTTCTCGGTGCTGCGCTGCCCCGAGCACGTGACCGAGCCGAAGGTGGAGGACTTCCTGCAGCCGGGCACGCAGCAGCTGGCCGCCGGCTACGTGGTGTACGGCCCGGCCACGCTGCTGGTGCTGACCTTCGGCCACGGCACGCACGAGTTCACGCTGGACCGCGAGGTCGGCAGCTTCGTGCTCAGCCGGCGCGACATCCGCATCCCGGAACAGACCGCCGAGTTCGCCATCAACATGTCCAACCAGCGCCACTGGGAAGCGCCGATGCAGCGCTACGTCGGCGAGCTGCTCGCCGGCAAGGAAGGTCCGCGCGGCAAGGATTTCAACATGCGCTGGGTCGCCTCGATGGTGGCCGACGTGCACCGCATCATCACCCGCGGCGGCGTGTTCTTCTATCCGCTGGACGCCAAGATCAAGGCCAAGGGCGGCAAGCTGCGCCTGATGTACGAGGCCAACCCGATGGCCTTCATCGTCGAGCAGGCCGGCGGCGCCGCCACCACCGGCCGCGAACGCATCCTGGACATCCAGCCGGCCGGCCTGCACCAGCGCGTGCCGGTGTTCCTCGGCTCCCGGGGCGAAGTCGAGGTGGCCACCCGCTACCACCGCGAGGCCGACGTCGCCCACGCCTGAGCGATGAGGGGCAGGCGCCCGTGCGCCTGCCCCGTCCCGCCCCGGTTTCGCCATCGTCCTGACGCACGCTTCCCGCCGACTCCCCCGAACCACCGACGATGGCCCGACACCTGCGCCTGCTGTTGCTGCTCGCCGTGGCCCTGGCCGGCTGCGCGCCCGTGCGCACGCTGCCGCCGCCGGCTGCCCCGCCGCCGCCGCGCAAGCTGGTGGTCGGGCTGGCGCTGGGCGGCGGCGCGGCCAAGGGTTTCGCGCACATCGGCGTGATCAAGATGCTCGAGGCCAGCGGCATCCACGTCGACGTGGTCGCCGGCACCAGCGCCGGCAGCGTGGTCGGTGCGCTCTACGCCAGCGGCATGGACGGGTTCGCCATGCAGCAGGCGGCGATCTCGCTGGACGAGGCCTCGATCCGCGACGTGCGGCTGTTCAGCGGCGGCCTGGTGCAGGGGAAGAAGCTGCAGGACTACGTCGACGGCCTGGTGCGCCAGCGTCCGATCGAGCGGTTGAAGCTGCCTTTCGCCGCGGTCGCCACCGAGCTGGAGACCGGCCAGCGTACCGTGTTCCGGCACGGCGACACCGGCGAAGCGGTACGTGCCTCGTGCAGCGTACCCGGGGTGTTCGAGGCCGCGGCGATCGGCGGGCGGCACTACGTCGACGGCGGCGTGGTCAGCCCGGTGCCGGTCGATGCCGCGCGCGAGCTCGGCGCCGACTTCGTCATCGCAGTGGACATCTCCGCGCGCAGCGACGGCTCCTTGCCCACGGACATGCTCGGCATCGTCGGCCGCGCGGTGGTGATCATGGGCCAGCACCTGGGTGCGCAGGAACTGGCGCGCGCCGACGTGGTGATCCGCCCGCAGGTCAACGGCATCGGTTCGGCCGACTTCGCGCAGAAGGACCGCGCCATCATGGAGGGCGAGAAGGCGGCGCTGGCGGCGATCCCGCTGATCCGCGCGCGCCTGGCCGCCACGCGGTTGGCCACGCCGGCCGTCGCCGTCCACTGACGCAAGCTCTTGCGGAAGCGCGTGTGCGCGACCGCGAACCCATGCCTGCCCGGAAAATCGCCAAGGCAGCCGCACGCGGGATCCCGCGGCGGCGTACGGTGTGACCCTCCGCACTGGAGGGAGTGCCAATGCGCTGCTAGCGTGGCTGCTTTCCCCGCGAGAGCAGCCCATGCCCCCTTCCCTGCGCCTTCTGCCTTTGCTCACCCTGGCCTTCGCCCCACTGGCTCTGGGCGCCACCGGCAAGGTCGACCCGCGCATCGACCAGCTGCTCGACCAGCTCGGCAAGGTCCGCGCGATCCACGCCGTGCAGCTCTCGCCCGATGGCCAGCGGCTGGCCTGGGTGGTGACCACGGACGGCAAGCCGGCGATCCAGGTCGCCCGCGCCGACGGCAGCGGCGCGCACGCGCTGGCGATGGGCGACGCGTGCCGGCAGGAGGAGATCGCCTGGGCGCCCGACTCGCACCATCTCGCCTTCCTGTCCGACTGCGGCGGCAAGGCCGGCGACATGGACGTCTATACCGCCGACGTCACCGCGACCGCCGCGCCGCGCCGGCTGGCCGACCTTCACGGCTACGCACACGACCTCGCCTGGTCCGGCGACGGCCGTACGCTGGGCTTCCTCTACGTGGAAGGCGCCACCCGCCGCGCCAGCGCGGTGGCCGCGGCCAAGCCGCAGGTGGGCGAAGTCGGCGTGGAGGGGTTGGAGATCCAGCGCGTGGCCACCCTGTCCGCCAGCGGCGGCGCGCCGGTGCTGGTGACGCCCGCGGACAAATACGTCTACGAGTTCAGCTGGTCGCCCGACGCCAGACAGCTGGCCTACGTCGCGGCGCCCGCGCCGGGCGACAACAATTGGTGGATCGCCAGGCTCTACGCCCAGGACGTCCGCGCCGGCGCCACGCCGCGCGTGCTGGTCGATCCGAAGACCGACACCGGTTCGCTGCACGGCCTGCAGTTGGCGCTGCCGCGCTGGTCGCCGGACGGCCAGCGGCTGGTCTTCATCGGCGGCCTGATGAGCGACCAGGGCGCCACCGGCGGCGATCTCTACGCGGTGCCCGCCGCGGGCGGCGCAACGATCAACCTCACTCCGGGTATCCGGGTCACGCCGTCGTGGTTCGCCTGGACCTCGCCGCGCACCCTGCTGGTCAGCCAGGTCAGCAACGGCCGTAGCCAGGTGACCGACTACGCGATCGGTACCGACCGCGCCAGCCAGCAGCATGTGCGCTTCACGCTGCCGGCCGGCATCGGCGACGGCAGCGCGTCGATGGGTCTGTCGCTGTCGACCGACCACCGGCGCGTCGCCTTTACGCAGAGTTCCTACACGGCCGCGCCGGAAGTGCACGCCGGCCCGCTCGGCGACAGCGCGCCGCCTGCGGTCACCGCGATCAACGCCGCGCTCAAGCCGAGCTGGGGCAAGGCCGAATCGGTCGAATGGGAGCACGACGGCCGCCACGTGCAGGGCTGGCTGCTGTATCCGGCGCACTACGATCCGAAGAAGAGCTATCCGATGATCGTCAGCGTGCACGGCGGCCCGGCCAGCGCCGTGATTCCGCGCTGGCCCGGCGTGGGCTACGGCAGCGTGCCGTTCTCCAACCTGGGCTACTTCGTCTTCATGCCCAACCCTCGCGGCAGCTTCGGCCAGGGCGAGGCGTACGTGCAGGCCAACCGCAAGGACTTCGGCTACGGCGACCTGTCCGACATCCTGGCCGGCATCGACGCGATCGAGAAGAAACTGCCGGTCGACGACAAGCGGCTGGGACTGACCGGCTGGAGCTACGGCGGCTTCATGAGCATGTTCGTGCCCACGCAGACGCAGCGCTTCCACGCGGTGGTGGCCGGGGCAGGCATCGCCAACTGGCAGAGCTACTACGGCCAGAACCTGATCGACCAGTGGATGATCCCGTACTTCGGCGCCTCCGTTTACGACGACCCGGCGGTGTACGCCAAGAGCTCGGCGATCAACTTCATCAAGCAGGTGAAGACGCCCACGCTGATCGTGGTGGGCGATCGCGATGCCGAATGCCCGGCGCCGCAATCGTTCGAGTACTGGCATGCGCTGCGCGCGCAGGGTGTGCCGACCTCGCTGGTGGTGTACCCGAACGAAGGCCACCATTTCGTCGACCCGGCGCACCAGCGCGACGTACTGCAGCGGGCGCTGGAGTGGTTCGCCAAGTACCTGCCCGCCAGCTGAGCGGGGTTGTCGCGGCTACGGGCCGGGACGCGCCGGCCCGGCCTATTTCGGCGGATCGCGCCGCTGCGTGTGCTTGACCGCGCCCAGGATGCCCAGCCCGAACACCACGATCACCCCGGCGCCGATCCATTGCAGCGGCACGTGCACCAGCCAGGCGACATAGGCCAGGCCGGCGATCAGCACGATGATGCCCAGCAGGTAGAGCGAGAACGAGGACATCGCCGGCCTCCGTCGGCGTGGATGGCAACGGCAAGCAGAACGGCTGGCCGATCACCGCCGCGTGAAGCGCGTCGAACTTCGCGCGCGCTGGTCATGCGGAAAATCCTACCCAGGCACACTGTGTGTCGGCTCGCCGTTGACGCCCTGTTGCCGCCGCCCGCTCCACGCTGCGTGAATGCATTGGAGCCCGAAGGCGTGAACGAAACCACTCGTCTGTCCCGCTATGCCCGGATCGGCGCCTTCCTGCTGCGCTACCGCAAGGCCGGGCTGTTCAGCGGGCTGGAACTGGACATCCAGGAAGCGGCGCTGGCCGACGAGGGCGAGGCGGTCAGGCCGGGACAGCCGAAGCAGTTCGTGGACGACCTGGAGGCGCTGGGTCCGACCTTCATCAAAGTCGGCCAGGCGCTGTCCACGCGGCCGGACATGGTGCCGGCGCCCTACATCGCGGAACTGGAGCGCATGCAGGACGACGTGGCGCCGGTGCCGGTGGCCGAGATCCGCGCGATCGTCGAGACCGAGTTGGGCGCACGCATCGGCACGCTATTCGCCCGCTTCGACGACGTGCCGCTGGCGGCGGGTTCGGTGGCGCAGGTGCACGCGGCGACGCTGCACGACGGCCGCGAGGTGGTGCTCAAGGTGCAGCGGCCGAACATCGCGCAGACCCTGCGCGAAGATCTGGCGATCCTGGAGAAACTCGCCGGCGCCGCCGACCGCATGACCGACGTGGGCCGCCGCTACGGCTTCGCCGGCCTGGTCAACGAACTGCGCCACAGCCTGGCCAACGAGATCAACTTCGAACTGGAGGCGGAGAACCTGCGCCGCTTCGCCGAGAACCTGCGCGGCTACGACACCCTGCACGTGCCGTTGCCGCTGGCCGACCTGACCACCACCCGCGTGCTGACCATGGAGCGCGTGCGCGGCATCAAGGTCACCCACGTCCCGCCGCTGCGGCGCATCGAGCATCCGCTGCACGAGCAGGCGCGCGAGCTGCTGCGCGCCTACCTCGACCAGGTGTTCATCCATGGCCTGGTGCATGCCGATCCGCATCCGGGCAACGTGCTGCTGATGGAGGATCACCGCCTCGCGCTGTTCGACCTGGGCATGGTGGTGCGGCTGGTGCCGCGCACGCGCCACCAGTTGCTCAAGCTGATGCTGGGCGCGATCTCCGGCAACGGCGACCAGGTCGGCGACATCAGCGAGACGATGGGCACGCCGCTGGAGGATTTCCGCCGCAACCAGTACCGCCGGCAGGTCGAGCAACTGGTGGCCAGCTATGTCGGCCTGCACAACTCCAGCCGGCAGTTTTCCGAGGGCCGGCTGGTGCTGGAGCTGGCCCGCGTGGGCGCTTCGTGCAGCCTGCGCCCGCCGGCGGAACTCTCCATCCTGGGCAAGACCCTGCTCAATCTCGAAGCGGTCACCAGCGCGCTCGATCCGACCATCGACACTCGTCGCGTGGTCGAGCAGCACCTGCAGAAGGTGCTCCGGCGGCAGGCGCTGGGCACGCTTTCGCCGGCCAACCTGGCCAGCGAATGGCTGGACCTGCAGGACCTGGCGCGGCACACGCCGCAGCACGTGGCGTCGATCCTGCGCACGCTGGCGCAGAACCGCCTGCGCGTGCGCGTGGACGGGCTGGAAGAGTCGCACATGATGGAAAGCCTGCAGAAGATCGCCAACCGGATCAGCACCGGGGTGATCGTCGCGGCACTGGTGATCGGCGCAGCGCTGACCGCGCGCATGACCAACGGACCGATGCTGTTCGGCCTGCCGATCCTGTCCACGCTGTTCATCGGCGCGGCGGTCGTGCTGGGGCTGGGACTGGTGTTCAGTGCGCTCAGGCGCGACGGCAAGGTGGAGCGGGCGGCGAACCGGCCACCGGATTGAAAGGTTGGGGCGGAGCCTCCCCCATCCGCCCTTCGGGCACCTTCCCCGCAGGCGGGGGAAGGATCCCAGGCTTCTCGCGTGAGGACGGCGAGCGAACGTTCCCCCGTTCGACGGGGGAAGGTGCCGACAGGCGGACGGGGAAAGGCCGCCTAGAACAGCGAGCCTTGCGGCGAAGCCTCCCGCGGCGGCACGAAGCGCGAGATGTCGAGCTGCAGCTCGCGCGCACGCCCGTAGCCATGCCTGCGGCAGGCCACCTCGAAGCGACGCTTGAGTAGCTGCGCGAACACGCCCTGCCCGCGCATGCGTGTGCGGAAGTCGCTGTCGTAGTCGCGGCCGCCGTTCATCTGCTGGATCAGGCTCATCACGTGCGCCGCCCGCTGCGGCGCATGCAGCGCGAGCCATTCGCGGAACAGCGCCTTCAGTTCGTAGGGCAACCGCACCACGGTGTAGCCGGCGCAGCGCGCGCCGGCGGCATGGGCCTGTTCCAGTACCGCCTCCATGTCGCGGTCGTTGAGCGCAGGGATGATCGGCGCCACCAGCACCCCCACCGGCACGCCGGCTGCGGCGAGCGCCCCGATCGCCTGGATCCGCCGGTGCGGTGCGCTGGCGCGCGGCTCGAGCTTGGCCGCCAGGTGGTTGTCCAGCGAGTTGACCGAAACGAACACCTGCACCAGGTTCTCGCGCGCCATGCCGCTGAGCAGATCCAGGTCGCGCTCGATCAACGCGTTCTTGGTGACGATCGTGCACGGGTGGTGGCACTCGGCCAGCAGCTCCAGCGCCGCGCGGGTCAGCCGCCAGCGCTTCTCCACCGGCTGGTAGGGGTCGGTGTTGCTGCCGATGTTGATCGGGCTGGGCACGTAGCTGCGTTTGGACAACTCCAAGCGCAGCACCTCCGCCAGGTTGGTCTTGGCGCGTAGGCGCGTTTCGAAGTCCAGCCCCGGCGAGAGGTTGAGGTAGCCGTGCGAAGGTCGTGCGTAGCAGTAGATGCAGCCGTGCTCGCAGCCGCGGTACGGGTTGATCGCCTGGTCGAAGCCGATGTCGGGCGAGTCGTTGCGGCTGATCACGCTGCGTGCGCGTTCCTCGGTGACCTCGGTGCGCGGGCGCGGCGCGGCCTCGTCCAGCAGCGCGCCCTGCCAGCCGTCGTCCTCGGCCTGGCGGCGCACGGTCTCGAAGCGCCCCTCCGGATTGGAGGCGGCGCCGCGGCCCTTGATGGCAGGCGAGGGTGGCTGGGACATCGCGCGAATCTACCGCGCCCGCGTCTCACTCGCCGCGACCGGCCCATCGTCACGCCGGCGACGCTACACTTGGACGTCCAAATCGCGCTACCGAGGAGATGTCCCCATGTCCACGCTCCATCCGGTCCAACCTGCGTTTGCCGCCAGGGCACGCATCGGCAAGGCGGACTACGAACGGCTTTACGCCGAATCGGTGCGCGATCCGGAGGGCTTCTGGGGCCAGGTGGGCAAGCGGCTGGACTGGGCCAAAACACCGACGCAGATCAAGGACGTCTCCTTCGACCCGGCCCACCTGCACATCCGCTGGTACGCCGACGGCACGCTCAACGTGGCGGCCAACTGCCTGGACCGCCACCTGGCCGAGCGCGGCGACAAGACCGCGATCATCTTCGAGGGCGACGACCCCAACGAGTCGCGCCGGATCAGCTACCGCGAACTGCATGCCGAGGTGTGCAGGTTCGCCAACACGCTCAAACACCTCGGCGTGGCCAAGGGCGACCGCGTGGCGATCTACCTGCCGATGATCCCGGAGGCGGCGGTGGCGATGCTTGCCTGCGCGCGCATCGGCGCGATCCACTCGGTGGTGTTCGGCGGCTTCTCGCCCGACTCGCTGGCCGGGCGCATCGCCGATTCGCAATGCAAGCTGGTGGTCACCGCCGACGAAGGCCTGCGTGGCGGCAAGCACATTCCGTTGAAGGCGAATGTGGATGCCGCGCTGGAGCGCCCCGGCACCCACAGCGTGGAAACCGTCGTGGTGGTGCGTCGCACCGGCGCCGCGGTGCCGATGCAGTCGCCGCGCGACCGCTACTGGCACGTACTGATGGAGGGACAGAGCGCCGATTGCCCGGCCGAACCGATGGAGGCCGAACATCCGCTGTTCATCCTCTACACCTCCGGTTCGACGGGCAAGCCCAAGGGTGTGCTGCACACCTCCGGCGGCTACCTGGTGTTCGTCAGCTACACCCACGAATGCGTGTTCGACCTGCGCGAGGACGACGTCTACTGGTGCACCGCCGACGTCGGCTGGGTCACCGGCCACAGCTACGTGGTGTATGGGCCGCTGGCCAACGGCGCGACCACGGTCATGTTCGACGGCGTACCGAGCTATCCCGACTGCAGCCGCTTCTGGCAGGTGATCGACAAGCACAAGGTGACCCTGTTCTACACCGCGCCCACCGCGATCCGCGCGCTGATGCGCGAGGGCGAGGCGCCGGTGAAGGCGACGTCGCGCGCGTCGCTGCGCCTGCTCGGCACCGTCGGCGAGCCGATCAACCCGGAAGCGTGGGAGTGGTACTGGCGCGTGGTCGGCGACGAGCGCTGCCCGGTGGTCGATACCTGGTGGCAGACCGAGACCGGCGGCATCCTGATCACTCCGCTGCCCGGCGCGATCGCGGCCAAGCCCGGCTCGGCCACGCTGCCGTTCTTCGGCGTCAAGCCTGCCATCGTCGACGCGATGGGCCAGGTGCTCGATGGCGTGGCGGAAGGCAACCTGCTGCTCACCGACTCCTGGCCCGGCCAGATGCGCACGGTCTATGGCGACCACCAGCGCTTCATCGACACCTACTTCAGCGCCTACCCGGGCAACTACTTCACCGGCGACGGCGCGCGCCGCGACGAGGACGGCTATTACTGGATCACCGGCCGCGTCGACGACGTGATCAACGTGTCCGGCCACCGCATCGGCACCGCGGAGGTGGAGAGCGCGCTGGTGGCGCATCCGAAGGTGGCCGAAGCGGCCGTGGTCGGCTGCCCGCACGAGATCAAGGGCCAGGGCATCTACGCCTACGTCACCCTGGTCGCTGGCGAGGAAGGCAGCGAGGCACTGCGTAAGGAACTGGTCGCCTGGGTGCGCAAGGAAATCGGCCCGATCGCCACGCCTGACTACCTGCAGTGGGCGCCGTCGCTGCCGAAGACGCGCTCGGGCAAGATCATGCGTCGCATCCTGCGCAAGATCGGCGAGAACCAGCCCGACCAACTGGGCGACATTTCCACCCTCGCCGATCCGGGCGTGGTGCAGAAGCTGGTCGACGAGCGGCTGGTGAAGTAGCGGGGGCCGACGGGCGGGAAATTGTCGGCACGTAGCGACCGCCTTCCACCGTGCCTGAGGTCGATGGCCCGCGGCACGGCTGGCTGATGCTACCGTTCCGCGCATGCCGACCTCGCTCACCGACGTTCCCGCCATCGCCGCCCGGCTGGACGCGAACGCGCTGCACGTGTGGCGCCTGCATTACGAGCCGCGCCACGGCCGCGCGCCCTTGCGTGCCCTGCTGGGCGCCTACCTGGGCCTGCCGCCCGACGCCATCGAGCTGGCCGCGGGTGCCCATGGCCGCCCGCAGCTGGCGGGAACGCAAGCCCGCGGGCTCGACTTCAACTGGACACACAGCGGTGATTGCGCACTGGTCGCGATCGGTCGCGAGGTGATGCCGGGCATCGATGTGGAACGCCGACGCACCCGGCCACGCGGACTGGACATCGCGCGGCGCTACTTCGCCCCCGACGAGGCGGAATGGCTGGCGTCGCAACCGCCGGAGGATCGGGACGAGGCGTTCCTCACCTTGTGGACCGGCAAGGAAGCCGTGCTCAAGGCACTGGGACGCGGCCTGGCCTTCGGCATGCACCGGCTGGCGATCGGCCGGGAGGCGGAACGACTGCAGTTGCTCCGGCTCGAGGGCGACGAGGCCGCCACCTGGCAGCTGCAGCCGCTGGACGTGGACCGCGACCACGTGGCGGCGCTGGCCTGGCGCGGGGCACCCCGCCGCGTCGCGCAATGGGTACTTGCCGGCGGCGGCTGATCGGCGCACTGTTGCCGGTCCCGTTCCAGCTTGGGGCCGTACATGACCCTGCTCAGCGTCAACCTCAACAAGATCGCCGTGTTGCGCAACTCGCGCGGCGGCAACGAACCGGACATCTTGCGCGCCGCGCATACCTGCATCGAGGCCGGTTGTGGCGGCATCACCGTACATCCACGCCCCGACCTGCGTCACGTGCGGCCGGACGACGTGCGTGCGCTGGCGGCGATGCTCCGCGGCAAGGTCGAGTACAACATCGAAGGCAATCCGTTCGCGCCCGCGCGCGGCCCCTATCCGGGGCTGATCGCGCTGGCGCGCGAGGTACGCCCGACCCAGGTCACGCTGGTGCCGGACAGCGACGGCCAGATCACTTCCGATCACGGCTTCGACCTGGCTGCCGATGGCGAGCGCCTGCGTCCGCTGGTGGCCGAACTGCGCGATCTCGGCTGCCGCGTGAGCCTGTTCGTGGACGCCGGCGCCCAGAGTTTCGGACAGGCGCTGGCGATCGGCGCGGAACGCATCGAAATCTATACCGGGCCTTATGCCGAAGCGTTCGTCGAGGGCGATGCGCGCGCGGCGCTGGCGGCCTGCGCAGAGACCGCGCGGCGCGCCCAGCAGGCGGGGTTGGCGGTCAACGCCGGGCACGATCTCAACCAGGCCAACCTGGGCGGCTTCAAGGCGGCGATTCCAGGTCTGGCCGAGGTCTCGATCGGTCACGCGCTGATCGGCGAGGCGTTGTACGACGGCCTGGCGCCGACGGTAAGGCGCTACCTGCAGATCCTGCGCTGATCGCTGCCGGGTCCGTAAGGGGGTTTCAACCCACCGGAGTTCGCAGTGCTATCGGGAGCGGTGGGCTGAAGCCCACACCCTACGGATACTGAGGCTGGTTCCATAAAGCAAAACCCCCGCTTGCGCGGGGGTTTGCCGGTAGCGTTGATCCGCCTGAGATCATTGCCCTTCGGTAAAGCCGATCTTGGTCAAACCGTAGCTCTTGGCATCAGCCAGCACGCGGGCCACCGCCTCGTAGGCCACGCCGTCGTCCGCGTTGATCTGCAGCTCCGGCTGATTGGTCTGCTGGGCGATCACCGCGATCTGCGCCTTCAGGCCCAGCTCGTCGACCGGCGTATCGTTCCAGTACAGCGCGCCGGCGCGGTCGATCTTGAGCCGGATCGGTTCCAGCGGGTTCTCTGGCTGCACGATGTTCGGGTTCGGCTGCGGCAGGTCGACCTTCACCTTGTGGGTGAGCATCGGCGCCGTGATCATGAAGATGATCAAGAGCACCAGCATCACGTCGACCAGCGGCGTGACGTTGATGTCGGCCATCGGGCCGCTGGTGTTTCCGGAACTGAAAGCCATCGTCTTACTCCTTGCCGGTCGTCATGAAACCGACATGGACCATGCCTGCCGCCTTGGCGTCGCCGAGGATCTTGCGGACGTACCGGTATTCGGTGTCCTTGTCCGCGCGCAGCTGGATCTCCGGCTGCGGCGTCTTGGACGCCGCCACCGCGAACTGCGCCTTCAGCTCCGCCTCGGTCACCTCGGCATCGTTGAGGTACATCGTGCCGTCCTGCTTCAACGCCACGTCCATCGGCTCGACGTATCCCGTGTCAGGCGTCTTGGGGTTGGCATTGGGCAAGGGCACCGTGATCCGGTGCGACATCAGGGGTGCGGTGATCATGAAGATGATCAGCAGCACCAGCATCACGTCGACCAGCGGCGTGACGTTGATCTCCGACATCGGGCCGCCGGAATTGCCTCCGGTACTCATCGCCATGGCTCAAGCCCTCACTTCTGGGTCGGCGCCACGCCTTCGACACGCGAACCGGTGGCGAAGAAGTCGTGCAGGTCGTGCGCGAACTCGTCGAACTGCGCGTAGGTCATGCGGTTCGAGCGGTTGAAGAAGTTGTACGCGAGCACGGCCGGGATCGCGGTGAACAGACCGAACGCGGTCATGATCAGTGCCTCACCCACCGGGCCGGCGACCGCTTCCATCGAGGCGTTGCCGGAGGCGGAGATCTTGATCAGCGCGTGGTAGATGCCCCACACGGTACCGAGCAGACCGATGAACGGCGCGGACGAGCCGACCGTCGCCAGCAGGGTCATGCCGGTTTCCAGACGCAGGCTCTCGCGGGCCACGGCCTGACGCAGGGCGCGGTCGATGAACTCCGAGCGGCTCAGCGACTCGGCCAGGCGGCCACCGCCGGCAGCGGCCGCCGTGGCCTGCTGGTGGTGGGCGACCGCCGAGGCGGCGTCCAGCGCGATCTTCGAGAAGGGTTCGCCCTTGGGCTGGGCTTCCAGCTCACGGATCGCTTCCTGGGTGGAGGCGGTGCTCCAGAAGCCCTGGATCACCTTCTCGGCGCGCGAACGCACCATCGCGTTGCGGATCGCGTTGGCGATGATGAAGTACCAGGAGGCGAACGACATCACCACGAGGGTGACGAAGACGATCCAGCCGAGCGGGTCGAAGTTGTGGATCAGGTCCCCGAAGCCCATGTGCTTCATGGCTTCGGCGTTGGAGGTGCCGCCCTGGGTCGGTGCAGTTTGTAGGAACATCATGACGCTACCTTTAGAGATGTCAGGCGTGAACTGGTGGACTGTAACTCGCGTTACAGCTGGTTGAGATTCCAGGCGACGGGAACGCGCACGTAGCCTTCGGTCTTCTGACCATTCTTGATGGCCGGATTGAAGCGCCATTTCCTGGCCGCTTCAATGGCTGCGCGATCCAGCTCGCGATAGCCACTGGAGGTCTCGACCTTGATGTCCTTCGGCGTGCCGTCCGCGGCCACCAGGATCAACAGGGTCGTCGTGCCCTCGTGACGCTGGCGGATAGCCTGCGGCGGATAACGGGGCTGGATGCGACTGTTGTAGCTGATGTCCTGGCTCGCCGTGATGTCCGACGGCGGCGCAGGCGGCGCAGGCGGTGCCGGCGGCGGCGCCGGAATCGCGTTGGTCGACTGCTCCTCCACGGCCGGCGGCGGTGCCGGCGGCGGCGGGGTCGGCGGCGGCGTCACCTGCTGGATGATCTTCGGCGGCGGCTGCTTCGGGGGTTCCGGCGGCGGCGGCGGGGGCGGCGGCGGGGGCGGCGGCGGCTCGATGAAGTTCACCTGGACGATGCGCTCTTTCTTCGCCTGTTCCTGCTTCGGCGGCGCCGGCGGCGCGATCAGCAGCAGGAATGCAAACGAGTGCAGCGCGATGGCAACAGCCAACGCCCAGGTGCGCCTCCAACTGAACGGCGCGCGGCCGGTTTCTTCGTTACTCGAGGCCATCTGTCACTTTCTGGAGCTAGTCAATCGGGAAAGCGGGGTCGCAGCACCAATCGGCAAATCTCGCCCCGTAGGGTGACATCTGCCACTGGACATGCGCGGGAAAAGGGTTCTCAACGGTACAACAGGCCATGGCGTTTGTATAGCACCCGTGAGGCCGGCAAATGGACGTCCATCCGGCCTCGCGGGCGCCTGCACCTGGCGCTTCTTACTTGCCGGCTCCTGCCTGCTTGAGCCAGGCCTTGGCCTTGGCTGCGGTGTCGGGGTCCTGCGCCGCCTGTTTCATGGCTGCGATGGCACCCGCCTTGTTCTTCAGGCCGCGCTCGGCTTCGGCGAGCAGCATGTAGGCCGTGCCCTTGTGCTGCACGCCCTTGTCGATGCCCTGCTTGATCAGCGTCTTCGCCTCGCTGTACTTCTGCTGGCTGATCAGCAATTGGCCGGCGCGAATGGCCGCTTCGCCATCCTTGGCCATCGGCATGGCTTTCTTGTAGCTGGCGATGGCCTTGCTTTCGTCGCCGGCGATATAGGAAGCGTCGCCAAGCAGCTTGAGGTTGCCGTAGCTGGAGGACACGATGCCCTTGGCCATGCCGTCATCCAGCACGCCCTCGGCCTTCTTGGCGCTCGGCTTGGGGTCGTCGCTGTTCTGGCCGGTGATCAGGTAGAGCTTGGCCAGATTCACGTACGACTTCTCGTCCTTGAGGGCACCGCTGGCGCGCGCCTGTTCCATCAGCTTGATCGCCTCCGGATACTTCTGCGCCTGCATCATCACTGCGACCGCATTGCTGAGCGCCGTGGTGTCGTTCGGGTTGGCGGCGAGCTGCTGCTGGGCGAGCTGGGCTGCCTGGTCGGCCTGACCGGACTCCGAGTAGGACGCCATCAGGATCTGGTTCCACGAGCTTTCCGGCTTGTCGGTCATCGACACCGCCTTCTTCATCGCGGTGATCGCCTCGGGGTACTTTTCCAGGCGGTAGTACGCATTGCCTTCCAGCGCGTAGGACTCGGCGGTTTCGCGCTTGCCCTCGCTGCGCCATTTCTCGATGGTGTCGATCGACTGCTGGTACTGCTCGTCGGCCAGGTAGAACTGGGCCAGTTCGTACTCGAGCTGGAAGTACGTGTCGTTGGGCATCACGCCGATGTCGAGCGACTGTTTCAGCGAGGCGATGGCGCCCTTGAGGTCGCCGTCGTTGTACTTGAGGTTGGCGATGCCCTGAAGCGCGAGGGAACGCGCGTACTTGCTGTCTGCTTCCTGGGCGAGCGGCTGCAGCAACTGCATCGCCTTGTCCTTGTCGCCCGCGTTGACCGCATCGAGGCCGTCGTTGAGCTTCTTCTGCTCTTTCTGGCTGCTTAGGTCGAGCTTGGGTTCCTTGCGGGTGGCGTTCGGATAGAGCGCCTGCTTGGTGTCCTTGGAGCCCTGGTCGCCATGCCGGTCGCGGGCGATCGCCGGGCTGCTCACCAGGGCGAGCGCGAGCGCCGCACCGCTCAACAGCTTGAGGAAGGGAGCATGCTTCATGGCAGTCCTCATGTAAGGTTTTTCGCACAAGCTGTGCGGGGGATCGCTGAGCGTACCGCGAGCAGGCAGGCGATAACAAGTCGCACTGCCGCATGGAAGCTTCATGCAAATCAAGGGCTTGCGGGCAAGTTGCCATGCCGCGTGCAAATTTTCCGGCAAATCCATGTCATGGCGGGCAAACGGCAGGGGCTGTTACGACACCTGGGTGCGCGCCTGCGCTCTCGTTCTAATGTATTAGTGCAATAGATCGAGACTGCAAAATAAAACGCTGCCGCCCCTGCAGGCGCGGCAGCGTCCGGTCAGATGTCCAGGTTGGCGACCTTGAGCGCGTTGGCCTCGATGAAATCGCGGCGTGGTTCGACCGCCTCGCCCATCAGCATCGAGAACATCTGGTCGGCGGCGATCGCATCCTCGATGCCTACCTGCAGCATGCGGCGGGTTTCCGGATTGACCGTGGTTTCCCACAACTGTTCCGGATTCATTTCACCCAGGCCCTTGAAGCGCTGGATGCTGCGGCCCTTCTTGGCCTCGTCCAGCAGCCAGCCGCGGGCCTCGGCGAAACTGGTCACGCCGCGCGATGCATTGCCCCGACGCACCACCGCCTCCGGCTGGACCAGGCCTGCCAGTTGCTGGCTGACCGCCAGGATCGGCCGGAACTCGGCGCCGTTGAAGAACGGTTGCGGCAGCAGCCACGTGTGCGACAGGCCATGCTGCTCGCGCACCACCTCCACCGCGGCCGGTTGCTGCTCGTTCGCCGGGCGCAGGGCCAGCCGGTAGCGCGGCTTGCCCAGGCCGCTGGCGGCCAGGCGGCCGGCCAGGGCATCGAGCCAGTCCTGCATGGCGGACGCGTCCGCCCACAGCGCAGCCTCGATCGGCGGATGCTCGAGCATGGCCGAGAGCACGTTGGCGTCGAAACGATGGCCCAGCCGCTCGATCTGGTCGAGCGCGTTCTGGTAGTCGCGCAGCAGCTTCTCCAGCGCCTCGCCGGTGATCGCCGGGGCATGCGGGTCGTACTCGAGCCCCGCGCCGTCGACCGCACTGGAGATCAGGTAGGCGTTGAGCGCCGCGTCATCCTTCAGGTACAGCTCCTGCTTGCCCTGCTTGAGCTTGTACAGCGGCGGCAGGCCGATGTAGACGTGCCCGCGCTCGATCAGCTCGGGCATCTGCCGGTAGAAGAAGGTCAGCAGCAGGGTGCGGATGTGTGAGCCGTCCACGTCCGCATCGGTCATGATGATGATGTGGTGGTAGCGCAGCTTGTCCGGGTTGTACTCCTCCTTGCCGATGCCGGTGCCCAGCGCGGTGATCAGCGTGCCGACCTCGGCCGAGGACAGCATCTTGTCGAAGCGCGCCTTCTCGACGTTGAGGATCTTGCCCTTCAGCGGCAGCACCGCCTGGGTCTTGCGGTTGCGGCCCTGTTTGGCCGAGCCACCGGCCGAATCACCCTCGACCAGGAACAGTTCGCACAGCGCCGGATCCTTCTCCTGACAGTCGGCGAGCTTGCCGGGCAGCCCGGCGATGTCCAGCGCGCCCTTGCGGCGGGTCATCTCGCGCGCCTTGCGCGCGGCCTCGCGGGCGCGCGCGGCGTCGACTACCTTGGAGGCGATCGCCTTGGCCTCGTTGGGGTGCTCCAGCAGGAATTCGCCCAGCTTCTCGTTGACCGCCTGCTCCACCGCCGTCTTGACCTCGGAGGAGACCAGCTTGTCCTTGGTCTGCGAGGAGAATTTCGGATCGGGCACCTTCACCGACAGCACCGCGATCAGGCCCTCGCGCATGTCGTCGCCCGATAGCGCGACCTTGGCGTTCTTGGCCAGGCCTTCCTTCTCGATGTAGTTCTGCAGCGAGCGGGTCAGCGCGGCGCGGAAGCCGGTCAGGTGGGTGCCGCCGTCGCGCTGCGGGATGTTGTTGGTGAAGCAGAACATCGTCTCCTGGTACGAGTCGGTCCACTGCATCGCCAGCTCGACCGTGATGCCGTCCTGCTCGGCCGACAGGCTGATCACGTTCGGGTGCAGCGCGGTCTTGAGCTGCGCCAGGTGCTGCACGAAGGAGCGGATGCCGCCCTCGTAGGCGTAGGTGTCGTGGCGGCCTTCGCCGCGCTCGTCCTTCAGCTCGATAGTGACCCCCGAGTTGAGGAACGCCAGCTCGCGCAGGCGCTTGGCGAGCACGTCGTAGTGGAACTCGATGTTGGAAAAGGTTTCCGGGCTGGGCAGGAAGCGCACGGTGGTGCCGCGGCGGGTGGACGCGCCTGCTTCCTTCAGCGGATACAGCGGCTCGCCCAGCGAGTACTCCTGCTGGTACTCCTTGCCGTCGCGATGGATGGTCAGCCAAAGGTGCGAGGACAACGCATTGACCACCGACACGCCCACGCCATGCAGGCCGCCGGAGACCTTGTACGAGTTGTCGTCGAACTTGCCGCCCGCATGCAGCACGGTCATCACCACCTCGGCGGTGGAACGACCCTCCTCCGGATGGATGCCTACCGGGATGCCGCGGCCGTTGTCGTCGACGCTGACCGAGCCATCCTCGAGGATGGTGACGGTGACATGGTCGCAGTAACCGGCCAGAGCCTCGTCGATCGCGTTGTCGACGACCTCGAACACCATGTGGTGCAGGCCGGTGCCGTCATCCGTGTCGCCGATGTACATGCCCGGGCGCTTGCGCACCGCTTCCAGGCCTTTTAGAACCTTGATGTTGCTCGAATCGTAGGATGCGTTCATGCCCTGCCCGTTGCTGCGCCAACCCGCACTCCGGCAGGCGCCGGCGCAGGAAAAGCCATCCGGCAATTATAGCAGAGGGCGGATTTGCCCCTGTTCCACGTGGAACATGCGGTGCGGGCGTGGCTGCAGGGGCACCGGGCACTCGGTACCCGTGACCAGCACCTGGGCGCCCACGGCAGCCAGGCGCTCGACGACCGCCGCCTGGTGCGCCAGGTCGAGCTCCGAAGCGAGGTCATCCAGGCAAACGATGGGCCATTCGCCACGGCGCTCGGCGTGAAGCTCGGCCTGGGCCAGCAGGCAGGAAAGCGCCGTCAGCTTCTCCTGGCCACGCGAAAGGTGCTCGCGCAAGGGCGCATGCTCGAAAGCCAGCGACCAGTCGGCCCGATGGGCGCCCATCGTGGTGTGTCCTCGCGCGAGATCCCTGCCCCGTTGCTCGGCCAACACCCCAGCCAGGTCGCGATCGTCGGCCCAACCGCGGCGGTAGCGCAGGGCAACCGACCCCAATTCGGGCAGCAGGAAGCCGGCGCTTGCCGCGAGCACCGGCGACAACCGATCGAGATACGCCCGGCGGTAGGCATCGATGGCCGCGCCCGTCTCGCCAAGCTCGTGCTCCCAGGGCGCATAAAGTTCGTCCGGGCCAGCAGCGCCCGTCCGGAGCAGCGCATTGCGCTGTTTCAACGCACGCTGGTACCGGCGCCATGCGCCGATAAAGCCGTGTTCCACGTGGAACACACCCCAATCGAGAAAGCGCCGGCGTTGCTCTGCCGCACCCGCGATCAGTTCGTGCGAACCCGGCTCGAAACACACCACGGCGCAAGCTTGCACCAGCACACCCAGCGGCACGTCGACGCCATCCACCCGGGCTTCCCATCGCGGGCCGTTCCGACCGAGTCCCAGACGCCGCCGGGCATCGTCCGTACTGCGTAGTTCCGCGAACACGGCCAACGAGGGGCTCCCCCGTTGCACCAGCGCCTCGCGCGCGCCGCTCCGGAACGAGCGCCCATGCGACAGCAGATAGGCCGCCTCCAGCACGCTGGTCTTGCCGGCTCCGTTCGGGCCGACGAACACGTGGATCCCCTCGCCCAACTCCACCGCGACGTCGGTCAGGCAGCGCAGTCCCTGGATGCGCAGGCGCTCGAATCTCATGCGGGCGCCCTCAACGAACAACGCCGGAGCGTCTCGCGACGGCTCCGGCGTTTCGGGGCGACTTCACGTCGTCCGCACCGCATGGAATCACAGCCGCAGCGGCATGATCACATGGCGCGATTGCTCGCTGTCGTCTTCCTGCACCAGGCAGCTGGACTGGGCATCACGTAGGTTCAGGCGTGCGCGCTCGCCCTTCAGCGCTGCCAGCGCATCGAGCAGGTAGCCGACGTTGAAACCCACCGCCAGGTCGGAAACCACCGTGTCGGCTTCAACCTCCTCGACGGCCTCTTCCTGCTCCGGATTGTGCGCCACGATGCGCAGCTTGCCCGGCGAAAGTTCGAGCTTCACGCCGCGGTACTTCTCGTTGGACAGGATCGCCGCACGCTGCAGGGCACCACGCAACACTTCGCGATCCAGCGTGGCGCGCTTGTCGGCGCCCAGCGGAATCACCGCCTCGTAGTCCGGGAAGCGGCCGTCGATCAGCTTGGAGGTGAACACCACATCGCCCCGGCGCACCCGCAGGTGGTTGCGCCCGAATTCCAGCTCCACCTGGCCGTCGCCGGTCTCGAACAGGCCGACCAGCTCGTTGACGCCCTTGCGCGGAATGATGATCTGGCGGCGGGCGGCGACCTTGCTTTCCAGCTTGGTCTCCTTCAGCGCCAGGCGGTGACCGTCGGTGGCCACGCAGCGCAGGGTGTGCTCCTGCAGATCCAGCAGCATGCCGTTCAAGTAATAGCGCACGTCCTGGTTGGCCATGGCGAACGCGGTGCGTTCCATCAGGTCGCGCAGCACTTCCTCGGGCAGGCTCACGCGCTCGACCAGTTCGATCTCGTCGATGGTCGGGAACTCGCTGGCCGGCAACGTGGCCAGGGTGAAACGGCTGCGACCCGCATTCAGTGCCACACGGTCGCCGTTGAGCTTGAGGTCGATCCGCACGCCGTCCGGCAACGCCCGCACGATGTCAAACAGCTTGCGCGCGGGGATGGTGATCTCGCCGTCGCCGAGTTGGTCGGCCGCCGTCGTGGCGACCATTTCCACTTCCAGGTCGGTGCCGGTCAGCGAAACACGGCCGTCGGCGACCTTCACCAGCAGGTTGGCCAGAACCGGCAGGGTCTGCCGCCGTTCGACCACGCCCACCACCTGCTGCAGCGGCTTGAGCAAGGCTTCTCGTTGGATGCTGAATTGCATGTGTGGGCTTCCCCTAACTGCTGTTCTGTTTTTTTAAAAGAAGTGCGGTTGTTGTTGTTGGCGCGGTGGATATCTCGTTTCTGCCAACTTTCTATTTCAAATCAATAGGTTGCGCCCCAGGTCGGCTGTGTCCAACCGGGTTGGGCGGCTGTGGGCCGATTGTGGATAAAGTTCGGCCCCGAGTCATCCACCTATTATCCACAGCTTGGGCAGCCCCTTTTCAAGCGTTTCAGCCCGTCAGCACGCGGATCAGCTGTTCCCAGTCCTGCCGCATGCGCGCATCGGTCTCGCACAGCTTCCTGATCGTGCGGCAAGCGTGCAGCACGGTGGTGTGGTCGCGCCCGCCGAAGGCCTCGCCGATCTCGGGCAGGCTGTGTTCGGTCAGCTCCTTGGACAAGGCCATGGCGATCTGCCGCGGCCGCGCCAGTGAACGCACGCGCCGCTTGGACAACAGATCCTGCAGGCGCACGTTGAAGTATTCGGCGGTGATCTTCTGGATGTTGGGCACCGTCACCGCCTGGGCGTGGGTGGCCAGCAGGTCGCGCAGGGTTTCCTCGGCGAAGTCGGTGGTGATCGGCTTGCCATAGAAATTGGCTCGCGCCGCCAGCGTGTTGAGCGCCCCTTCCAGGTCGCGCACGTTGGAGCGGATGCGCTTGGCCAACAGCATCGCCACGTTCTCGCTTACCGCCACGCCCTTGTCGTGCGCCTTGGACAGGAGGATCGCCGCGCGCGTCTCGAAATCGGGCGGCTCGATCGCCACCGACAAGCCCCAGCCCAGGCGCGACTTCAGCCGCGGCTCCAGCTTGTCCACTTCCTTCGGGTAGCGGTCGCAGGTCAGGATAATCTGCTGCTTGGATTCGAACAGCGCGTTGAAGGTATGGAAGAACTCCTCCTGCGTGGTGTCCTTGCCGGCGAAGAACTGGATGTCGTCGATCAGCAGCGCGTCGACCGAACGGAAGCGCTGCTTGAACTGGTCCATGTTCTTGGTACGCAGCGCCTCGATCATCGCGCCGACGAACTGCTCCGAGCGCAGGTACAGCACCTTGCAGCTGGCGTTGCGCTCGCGCATCAGGTTGCCGGCCGCGTGCATCAGGTGGGTCTTGCCCAGGCCGGTGCCGCCGTAGAGCAGCAACGGGTTGTAGGCGCGGCCGGGGTTCATCGCCACCTGCATGGCGGCGGCCTTGCCCAGCTGGTTGGACTTGCCCTCGACGAAGGTCTCGAAGGTGTAGTGCGGATCCAGGTTGTGCGGGAACGCCGGCACCGGCGGCGCCGCTTCCGCGGCAGCGGCCTTCGGGGCGGCGGCCGACCGGGCTGCACGCGGCGCACTGGAACCGACCTCCAGCCGCACCGGGCAATCGCGTCCGGCGAGCTGCCCCAGTACTGTCTCGATCCGCGGCAGGTAGCGCTCGCGCACGGTGTCCAGCGTGTAGGGGTTGGGCGCGAACAGCTGCACGCCGGTGTCGTCCTCGCGCGCCTGCAGCGGCATCAGCCAGGTATGCAGCTCCTCGGCGCCCAGCTCGCTTTCCAGACGCTCAAGGCAGCGCCGCCACAAATCACTCATGGGATAGTTCTTGACCAACGCAGGGGCGCTCTGAAGCGCAGGGTGGACCGGCAAGTCTAGCAGCCAACCCCCAGCATATCCCCAGCGATGTCCACAGGCCGCATGGCGGGACGTTTGACA
Organism: Frateuria sp. YIM B11624; assembly: GCF_049727805.1. Classification (NCBI taxonomy): domain Bacteria; kingdom Pseudomonadati; phylum Pseudomonadota; class Gammaproteobacteria; order Lysobacterales; family Rhodanobacteraceae; genus Frateuria; species Frateuria sp. YIM B11624. The sequence goes on along the minus strand of NZ_JBCNYA010000006.1, from coordinate 92,263 downwards.
GCTCCTGCACGCAAGCTCCATAATTTCCAACCTTTTTGTTGACTTATCTTCTGGAGCCACAGCCATGAAGCGGACCTACCAGCCGAGCAAGCTCAAGCGCGCCCGCACCCACGGCTTCCGTGCCCGCATGGCGACCGCCGACGGCCGCAAGGTGCTCAATGCCCGTCGCGCCAAGGGTCGCAAGCGCCTGATCCCGTAAGCGGCGTAGCTGTCGTGCCTGCCGCCGGCCTGCCGCGCGATGCGCGGGTTCGCCGTGCCGGCGACTTCGCCGCCTTGCGTCAAGCCAGCGGCCGCTTCGGCGGCCGCTGTTTTTCTGTGCGCTGGCGTCCCAACGGGCTGGACCACGCTCGCCTCGGCCTGGCCATTTCCAAGCGCGTGTCCAAGCGCGCGGTCGAGCGCAACCGGATCAAGCGCCTGGTGCGCGAATCGTTCCGCCGCGTCCGCCCTGGATTGCCGCCGGTCGACCTGGTCGTGATGGCGCGCGAAGCGGCCGCCGGCGTGCCAGGCACCGAACTGCTCGTCGAACTCGACACGTTGTGGCGTCGGCTGCCGCCGTTGAAGCCCACGGAAGGCACCGGCACAATCGCGTGTTGATTCCCCTTTTCTCCTGTCCTTCCGCGGCTCGAGCTCGCGGTGCCACCGGAATTGCCCCGCGATGAACCAGACGCGCACGTTTCTCCTGTTTGCCCTGCTGGCCGTGGCCTACCTGCTGTGGATGGCCTGGGAAAAGGACTACGCGCCGGCACCGGCGCAGACCACCCCGGTCGCCGCGGCCAGCACGAACGCGCCGGCGGACAACACCGTGCCTGGCGCTGCCAGTAGCGCCACCCCGGCGATCGCCAGCAGTGCACCGGCCAGCGTGACGGCGGCGGCCGGCCAACTGATCACCATCAGCAACGACGTGCTGCGCCTGACCGTCGACACCCGCGGCGGCAGCGTGGTGCGCGCCGATCTGCTGGGCTACCCCGCCGAGCCGGTCACCCGCAAGCATCCCAACCCGCCGCCGGTGCGCCTGCTGGACGACGCGCAGAGCGACTACTTCGTGGCGCAGAGCGGCCTGGTCAGCGCCGGCAGCCCGGCACCGGACCATCGTGCGCTGTTCCAGTCCGCGCAGAGCCACTACGAGCTGGCCAGCGGCACGCCGGAGCTCAAGGTCGACCTGACCTGGCAGCAGGCCGGCATCAAGGTCACCAAGACCTACACGCTCAAGCGCGGCCAGTACGTGGTCGAGCTGGACCAGCGCATCGACAACACCGGCAGCACGGCCTGGCAGGGCAACGCCTACGAGCAGTTGCAGCGCGCGCCGCGCACGGCGCACACCAGCTGGCTGCAGAACATGACCGACCCGTCGGCCGCCAGCTTCTTCGGCGCCGGCTGGTACAGCCCGGACGATCACTTCCAGTCGCTGAAATTCGAGAAGTTCCAGGAGGACGCGCTGCGGCAGTCCTTCGCCGGCGGCTGGGCCGCCATGCTGCAGCACTACTTCTTTGCCGCGTGGATTCCGCCGGCGCAGCAGAAGGCCAGCTACAGCACCGACGTGGTCAATGCCGGCGGCGAGCATCCGACCTACCTGATCCGCACGGTCAGCCCGGCGCTGACCGTGGCGCCGGGGCAGAGCCAGACCACCGGCGCGCGCCTTTACATCGGCCCGAAGCTCGTCGGCACGCTCGATTCGGTGGCGCCGGGCCTGGCGCTGGCGACCAACTACGGCGTGTTCACCGTGATCGCCCAGCCGATGCACGCGCTCTTGTCGTGGCTGGAGAAGGTCAGCGGCAACTGGGGCGTGGCGATCATCCTGCTGGTGCTGATCATCAAGGGCCTGACCTGGAAGCTCACCGCCGCGCAGTACCGCTCCAGCGCCAAGATGCGCAAGCTGCAGCCGCGCGTGACCGCGCTGAAGGAGCGCTTCGGCGACGACAAGCAGAAGATGCAGATGGCGATGATGGAGCTGTACAAGAAGGAGAAGGTCAATCCGATGACCGGCTGCCTTCCGGTACTGATCACCATCCCGATCTTCTATGGCCTGTACGAAGTGCTGCGCGAGAGCGTGGAGCTGCGCCAGGCGCCGTTCATCGGCTGGATCCACGACCTGTCCGCGCCCGATCCGTTCTTCGTGCTGCCAGCGGCGTACACGCTGGTGATGCTGGGCCAGCAGTACCTGATGCCGGCCACCGGCATGGACCCGACCCAGGCGAAGATGATGAAGTTCATGCCGCTGATCTTCGCGGTGCTGTTCGCCTTCTTCCCCGCCGGCCTGTGCCTGTACTACGTCGTCAACGGCATGGTCAGCCTGGGCCAGCAGTGGTACATCACGCACAAGGTGGAGAACGGCGAGGTCAAGGCGAAGGCTGCCTGACCGAAGGCGGGCGCAGGGCTTGCGTCCATCCCCGCTTCCATCTCCCCGTGGACTTGCGGTGGGCTGAAGCCCACCCTACGGTTTGCGGCGGTCCTTCAGGTTCCCGCATGGCCGACACCGACACCATTGCCGCGATCGCCAGCGCCCCCGGCGCCGCCGGCATCGGCGTGGTGCGAGCGTCAGGGCCGCAGGTACCGGCGATCGCGCAGGCGTTGCTCGGTCGCGCGCCACAGCCACGGCATGCGCATCTGGGCGCATTCCGCGACGGCGACGGCACGCTGATCGATCGCGGCCTGCTGCTGCACTTCCCCGCGCCGCATTCCTATACCGGCGAACACGTCCTCGAACTGCAGGGGCACGGCAGCACCGTGCTGCTCGACCGGCTGTTGCGGCGTGTCTGCGCGCTCGGCGCGCGGCTGGCGCGGCCGGGCGAGTTCACCGAGCGGGCGTTCCTCAACGGCAAGCTCGACCTGGTCCAGGCCGAGGCGGTGGCCGACCTGATCGCTGCGCGTTCCGAAGCCGGCGCGCGCGCCGCACTGCATTCGCTCGACGGCGCCTTCTCGCAGCGCGTGCATGGGTTGCTCGACGCGTTGATCGCGTTGCGCGTGCACGTGGAGGCGGCGATCGATTTCCCGGAAGAGGAAATCGACTTCCTCGCCGATCCGGCGATCGGCCGGCAACTGGAAATGCTGCGCATGCAGCTGGCCGAGCTGCTCGCCGAAACCCGCCGCGGCGTGCGCCTCACCGACGGCCTCAAGGTGGCGATCGTCGGCCGCCCCAACGCCGGCAAGTCCAGCCTGCTCAACGCGCTCGCGCAAAGCGAGCGCGCCATCGTCACGCCGATCGCCGGCACCACCCGTGACGTGCTGCGCGAAGCGGTCGACCTGGATGGCGTGTCGCTGGAACTGGCCGACACCGCCGGCCTGCGCCACACCGAGGACGAGGTCGAACGCGAAGGCGTGCGACGCGCGCGCGGCGAGCTGGCGCGCGCCGACCTCGCCCTGCTGGTCACCGAGGCTCCGCACGCCGATGCCGACCTCGCCCTGCTCGCCGAGCTGCCGGCAGGCGTCGCCCGCCTGGTGCTGGTCAACAAGATCGACCTCGACGGCAGCGCGCCGCACGGCGAAACCCGTGGCGGCCTGCTCCACCTGTGGCTCTCCGCGCGTACCGGCCAGGGCCTGGACCTGCTGCGGGCGGAACTCAGGACCCGCGCCGGCGCGGCCGGCGGCGAGGGCGCCTTCAGCGCGCGCCGCCGTCACGTCGTGGCGCTCGAGCGCGTGCAGGCGCACCTCGACCATGTGGCCGGCGCGCTCGCCGCGACCCGCGCCGGCGAACTGGCCGCCGAAGACCTGCGCCAGGCCCAGCATGCATTGGGCGAAATCACCGGCAGCTACACCAGCGACGACCTGCTTGGCGCCATCTTCGGCAGCTTCTGCATCGGCAAGTAGCGGCCGGGCCGGCGGCGTGCGACGAACTGCGTCCGGACCCCTGGGCGTCCCAATGCCCGGGCCCGGTTGCACCGGTTCCTGACAGCGGGGTCCCTAAGGTGGGCGGGCGCCGCGAGACACCGGCGCATCCGACCGACACGGGGAGGTGCCTATGACCATCAAGTCCATGCAGGATCTTTTCATCCACGAGCTCTCGGACATCTACAGCGCCGAGCACCAACTGGCCAAGGCCTTGCCGCGCCTGTCGCGCGCGGCGGACAACCCGGACCTCGCCAAGGCCTTCGACCAGCACCTGGAGGAGACCCGCGGGCAGATCGAGCGCATCGACACGATCGCCGAGCAGCTGGACATCCGGCTCAAGCGCATCAAGTGTCAGGGCATGGAAGGACTGGTCGACGAGGCGCGCGAGATCATCGAAACCGTGCCGCAGGGCGCCTTGCGCGATGCCGCGCTGATCGGCGGCGCGCAAAAGGCCGAACACTACGAGATTGCCTCCTACGGCACCTTGTGCGTGCTGGCCCGACAGATGGGCCACCAGGACGCCGCACAGCTGCTCGAGCAGACGCTGCAGGAGGAGAAGGCCACCGACCAGAAGCTCACGCAACTGGCCGAGCAGGGCGGCGTCAATCGGCAGGCGTCGCAGCAGGGCGGCGAAAGGCACGCGCCTACTTCCGAAGCGCGCCATTGAGCTCGCCGCAACCGCGCGTCATGTCGCCCGTGCCTTGCGGGGCGCACCCAGTGTGCGTGACGGCGTCGCCGAATGCGGCATGCGGTCGCTCCTGCACCCGGACTTGGAACAATCTCTAGCGGGCGAGGAACGCATCCAGTTCCCGCGCGCGCGGCATGCCTTGCTGCGCGCCCAGCCGGGTCACCGACAACGCGGCGGCGGCGCAGGCTTTGCGCACTGCTGTTGCCAGGCCTTCGTGCAGGAACACCGCCAGCGCGGCATTGAAGGTGTCGCCGGCGCCGGTGCTGTCGACCACCTCGACGGCGAAGCTCGGCTGGTGCGCCGGCTCGCCGTGTTCGCGGTACCAGGCGCCTTCGCTGCCGCGGGTGAGCACCACCGGCGTGGGGGCACGGCGCATCAGGGCCCGGAAATCCTCGGCCGGATCGGCACCGAGCAGCACCGCCAGCTCGTGCTGGTTCGGCGTGAGGTAGCGCGCCAGGGTGAGCCAGTCGGTCGGCAGCGGCCGGGCCGGGGCCGGGTTGAGGATCACCGGCACGCCGAGCCGCTGGCCCAGGCGCAGGGTCGCCTCGATCGCCTCCAGCGGGATTTCCATCTGCACCAGCACGGCGTCCGCGCGGGCGAGGGCTGCATGCGCGGCTTCCACGTGCGCGGGCGTGACGCCGGCGTTGGCCGCCGGCACCACGACGATCTGGTTCTCGCCGGCGGCGACGGTGATCGAGGCGGTACCGCTGGCCTGGTCGTCCAGTCGCTGCACGTGCTGCAGGTCCACGCCTTCGCCGAGCAGGCCCGCCTGCAGCTGGTCGCCGAAGGCGTCGCGGCCCAGCGCACCGACCAGCGCCACCTCGGCGCCGAGGCGTGCCGCCGCCACCGCCTGGTTGGCGCCCTTGCCGCCCGGCACGGTGACGAAACCGTCGCCCAGCAGGGTCTCGCCCGGCTGCGGGAAGCGCGGCGCCTGGGTGACCAGGTCCATGTTGATGCTGCCGACGACGACGATGCGGCGGGTCATGCGGGGTTCCTTGCCCGGGATGATCGGCAAGCATAGCGGCATGGCGGCCATCACCCGGCGCGCGGTGCGGCCGTGCGAGGATGCTGCGTTTCCGTTCAGCGGAGTCGCCCGTGTTCCCGCTTCCCGGTTCCGCGGCCACTGCCCTGCACCGTGCGGTGCGGCTGGTCGCCTTGCTCAACCTCGCCTACTTCGGTGTCGAGTTCGCGGTGGCGCTCGCCATCGGTTCGGTATCGCTGTTCGCCGACAGCATCGACTTCCTGGAGGACGCCTCGGTCAACCTGCTGATCGTGCTGGCGCTGGGTTGGTCGCCGGTGGCGCGGGCGCGGATGGGCATGCTGCTGGCGGTAATCCTGCTGCTGCCGGCGCTGGCCCTGCTATGGGCGCTGTGGCGGAAGCTGCAACTGCCGTTGCCGCCGGCGCCGCTGCCGTTGTCGGCGACCGGACTGGGCGCGCTGGGCGTGAACCTGGTGTGCGCGGGGTTGCTGGTGCGCTTCCGGCATCACGCCGGCAGCCTCACCTGCGCCGCGTTCCTGTCGGCGCGCAACGATGCCTTCGCCAACGTGGCGATCGTACTGGCGGGCGGCGTGACCGCCTGGACCAGTTCGGTCTGGCCGGACGTGGTAGTCGGCCTGGGGATCGCCGCGATGAATGCGGACGCGGCGCGCGAAGTGTGGACGGCGGCCCATGGCGAGCATCGCCGGGCGCGCGCGTAGGGTGGTTTCAGCTCAGCGGGGTCTTGTGGAGGGCTGGTGGGCTGATGCCCACCCTGCGTACGGGATCGGGTCAGTGCGCGCGGCCGATGCCCGAGTCGCCCTGCTCCAGCGGCGGCGGCGTACCGGCGACGGCCAGCAGCGCCTGTGCGTAGCCGTCTTCCATGCTGATCGTGGAGACCTCGTCCCAGGCGAAGAACGACGCCTCGCGCAGCCATTCGGCGTCGGGGCTGATCTCCTGCAGGGTGAAGCCGTCTTCCTCCACGCCGACCAGCCGGCCGATGTAGCAGACCTCGGCTTCTTCCTCGCTGTCCACGTGCACGCCGATCACCGGCGCCAGCTTGCCGGCGGCCTGCACCACCTCACGGATCGAGTCGAGCGGGAAGCCGCGCGGCGTGCGTGGCAGCAGCTGCTTGTGCTTGAGCGCCTTTTCCATGAACTCGTGGTGCTTGTCCGGCGCCTCCAGCTCGGAGACGTCGCGGTGGCGCATCACGTACATGCCGTCGTAGGTGATGCCGTCGCCGACCACCCACAGCAGGAAGAACTCGCGGCCCACCCCGCCGACGTAGCCGCAGAAGCTGCCGTGTTCGAGTTCGGCGCGCCACAGCCGGACCAGTTGCTGCTCCTGCTGGGCCTCGCGCAGCTGCGCGCGCTGGCCGGTGGTCTTGAGTTCGATGATCTTGCCCATGACAGGAATTTTACCAGAGGGCCCCATGGGGCTTGTTCAGAGGATGTAACGGCTGAGATCCTGGTCCTTCACCAGCGAACCCAGGTTCTTGTCTACCTGTTCGGCGTCGATCAGGTACTTTTCGCCGGACTTGTCCGCGGCCTCGAACGAGATCCTCTCCAGCAGGCGCTCCATCACTGTGTGCAGGCGGCGGGCGCCGATGTTCTCGGTGCGCTCGTTCACCTGGCAGGCGACCTCGGCCAGGCGGTCGATTCCCGAATCGGTGAACTCGATCGCCACGCCCTCGGTGCCCAGCAGGGCCACGTACTGCTTCGTGAGTGCGTTGTGCGGCTCGCGAAGGATGCGTTTGAAGTCGTCGACCGACAGCGCCGACAGCTCGACGCGGATCGGCAGGCGGCCCTGCAGTTCCGGGATCAGGTCCGAAGGCTTGGACAGCGAAAACGCACCCGAGGCGATGAACAGCATGTGGTCGGTCTTGATCGGCCCGTACTTGGTCGCCACGGTGGAGCCCTCCACCAGCGGCAGCAGGTCGCGCTGCACACCCTCGCGGCTGACGCCGGCGCCGCCCCATTCGGAGCGCTGCGCCACCTTGTCGATCTCGTCGATGAAGACGATGCCGTTCTGCTCGGCCGCCTCGACCGCCTGCGCGCGCACCTCCTCGTCGTTGAGCAGCTTGCCGGCCTCCTCGTCGACCAGCAGCGGACGGGCGGTCTTGATCGGCAGCTTGCGCGACTGCGTGCGCGCGCCGCCGATGTTCTGGAACATCTGGCGCAGCTGCTGGCCCATCTCTTCCATGCCCGGCGGCGACATGATCTCCACGCCCACGTTCATGGCGAAGTCCAGCTCGATCTCGCGGTCGTCCAGCGCGCCCTCGCGCAACTGCTTGCGCAGCTTCTGGCGGGTGTCGCTGTCGGCGGAGGAAACGGTGAGGTCATGCGACCAGTCGGTCGCGGTCTGCCGCCGCGGCAGCAGCGCGTCGAGAATGCGATCCTCGGCGCGGTCCTCGGCCTGCGAGCGCACGCGCCGGGCGGCCTGCTCGCGGGTGAGCTTGTAGGCCACGTCGGCCAGGTCGCGGATGATCGACTCGACGTCCTTGCCGACGTAGCCGACCTCGGTGAACTTGGTCGCCTCCACTTTCACGAACGGCGCGTTGGCCAGCGTCGCCAGGCGGCGCGCGATCTCGGTCTTGCCCACGCCGGTGGGCCCGATCATCAGGATGTTCTTCGGCGTCACCTCGTTGCGCATCTCCGGGTCCAGCTGCATGCGGCGCCAGCGGTTGCGCAGGGCGATCGCCACGGCGCGCTTGGCGTCGTTCTGGCCGATGATGTAGCGGTCGAGCTCGTTGACGATTTCGCGGGGAGTGAGTTCGCTCATGGGGTAGCCGGGGTGGGGAACAGGGGAAAAGGAAGCGGCGGATATGCGGTAACGGACAGGCTCACGTTCCCGCTTCCCCGTTCGCCGTGCCCGCCTCCAGCTCTTCGATCGTGGTGCTGTGGTTGGTGTAGATGCAGATGTCGCCGGCGATCTTCAGCGCCTTCTCCACGATCTGGCGCGCGCCCATGTCGGTGTTTTCCAGCAGCGAGAGCGCGGCGGCCTGGGCGTAGGGGCCGCCGGAGCCGATCGCGATCAGGCCGTGCTCGGGCTCCAGCACGTCGCCGTTGCCGGAGATCAGCAGCGAGGCGTCCTTGTCGGCCACCGCGAGCATCGCCTCGAGCTTGCCGAAGCGCCGGTCGGTGCGCCATTCCTTGGCCATCTCCACTGCGGCGCGGGTGAGGTTGTTGCCGTGCTTGTCCAGCTTCTGCTCGAACAGCTCGAACAGCGTGAACGCATCGGCGGTGGCGCCGGCAAAGCCGGCCAGCACGTCGCCCTTGCCGAGCCGGCGGATCTTGCGCGCGTTCGACTTCATCACCGTGTTGCCCAGCGTGACCTGGCCGTCGCCGCCCAGCACGACACGCCCGCCGCGGCGGACCGAGAGAATGGTGGTGGCGTGGAACGATTCCATGCGGTGATGCCTGTGGCTGCGTGAATCACCGGATGTGGGGCGCGGCGGCGCCGAACCCAAGGGACGACCGGTTCGGCAGAACGGCCGGCAGACGGTTGACAAGGGCCGGTTCGCAAGTTTCTACTGCCCGGGAGGGCCCGGCGCAGCGCATGCGCGGCGGGCAGGCGCCGCCAAGGGAGGTGTTCCCGCAGGAACACGAGGCGCCAACACCCAGTGGAGCCATCGACGGAAGACCGCAGGACACGCCTTATGGCGTGCAGTTTGGATCGATCTAGCTGCTTCGTATTTAGATCGATCTAAATTCCTGATTCGATCTGCCGTCATGCACCGGAGCCCTCGCCAGCCGGCGCTGCGATGCGCAGTCGCCGAACCGCCCAGTCGGGCATTGAGGGGAGATTCAAAGCATGTCGAGCAGTCGCAAGTCGAACAGGCCACCGTTGTCCCACCCGTTGCGGCTGAGCGCCCTGGCGCTCGCGCTGGGCGGCAGCCTTGGCGCCGGCGCCGTGCTGGCGCAGACCAACGCCTCCGGCGCCATCTTCGGCCGCGTCGAGGCGGCACCGGGCGCGATCGTGCACATCGAGAGCACCGCCACCGGCTTCAGCCGCGACGTGCCGGTCAGCCAGGACGGACGCTATCGCGCCGCCTCGCTGCCGGTGGGCCGCTACCGCGTGACCCTGCAGCAGGACGGCCAGACCGTGCAGGCGCGCGACAGCGTGCAGGTCAACGTCGGCAGCAGCACCGACGTGTCCTTCGCCGCCGCCGCGGATGCGGCCAACGCGACCAACCTGGGCGGCATCAACGTGGTCGCCAGCGCGCTACCGGCGATCGACGTGTCCTCGGTGGACACGCGCACCGTGCTTACCGCCGCGCAGCTGCAGCGCCTGCCGCTGCCGCAGAGCGTCAACGCGGCGGTGCTGCTGGCGCCCGGCTCGGTCAACGCCGATTCGCGCTACGGCAACGCCGTTTCGCTGGGCGGCTCCTCGGCGGCGGAGAACCAGTACTACGTCAACGGCTTCCCGGTGACCAACCCGCTCACCGGCCTGGGCGCGACCACGCTGCCGTTCGCTTCGATCGAGCAGGAGCAGGTGTTCACCGGCGGCTACGGCGCCGAGTACGGCCGCTCCACCGGCGGCGTGGTGAACCTGGTAACCAAGCGCGGCACCAACCACTGGCAGGGCGGCGCGCAGGTGCTCTACACCCCGGCCGGCCTGCGCGAATCCGAACGGGCGACCTACCGTCCCGCCGACGGCGAGCAGATCACCGGCCGCGACAAGCATTCGGCCAAGCTGTGGGAAACCCAGTACAGCGCCTACGTCGGTGGCCCGCTGATCCAGGACAAGCTGTTCTTCTTCGGTTCGGCCGAGACGATCAAGTCGGAGAACAACACCTACACGCTGGGCGAGAACGTCACCCGCTCGTACAACACCAACAAGACCGACCGCTGGCTGGCGAAGGTCGACTGGAACATCACCGACAGCCACATCCTGGAACTGACCGGCCTGGGCGACACCGCCTCGACCTATGCCACGCAGTACAACTACGACGGCGTCAACGACATCCAGGGCTCCTACAAGGGCTGGCGCAGCCAGAAGAACAAGGGCACGGCCGGCACCTCGCCCGGCGGCAAGGTCTACATCGCCCACTACACCGGCTACATCACCGACAACCTCACGGTGGATGCGCTCTACGGCAAGGAGCACACCGACCACGTCGACCTGACCTCCGGTTCCGACTGCGTCTACTTCGCCGACAACCGCGACAGCGTGCCGCCCTCGCAGCGCCTGCAGGGCTGCAACATCAGCAGCAGCATCGCCGCGCCGGGCGCCTACGATGACACCCGCGGCTGGCACCTGAACGTGGAGTACCGCCTGGGCGACCACGACCTGCGCGCCGGCGTGGACCGCTACGAGGTCGAGTCGCTCAACGGCTCGGACACCTCCGGCGGCGTCGGCTGGTTCTACTACGACAACCCGCCGAGCGGCGTGATCGAGACGCGCGGCAACCTGCCGGTGCCGCCCGGCCACACCGGCATCGTCGAACGCTACGTGTTCACCGCCATCGGCAAGGCGCGCGTGCAGCAGGAAGCGCAGTACCTCGAAGACCACTGGCAGGTCAGCGACCGCTGGCTGGCCTACCTCGGCCTGCGCAACGAACAGTTCTCCAACCTGAACTCGGTCGGCGAAGTGTTCGCCAAGCAGCGCCATCAGCTCGCGCCGCGCCTGGGCCTGACCTGGGACGTGATGGGCGATTCCAGCTTCAAGGTCTACGCCAACGCCGGCCGCTACCACCTGGCCATTCCCAACAACGTCGCCGTACGTGGCGCATCGGGCTCGCTCTACGAAACCCAGTGGGGCACCTACGACGGCGCACCCAATACCAACGGCACGCCGCCGAACTGGAATCCGATCGAGAACACCGTCTACGCCAACGGCGCCGACGGCACGCCGCCGGACCCGCGCTCGATCTCCGCGCGCAACCTCAAGGCCTACTACCAGGACGAGTTCATCGTCGGCTTCGACAAGCAGCTCGCCGAGAACTGGACCTACGGCGCCAAGGTGCGCTACCGCAAGCTGCGCAGCATCATCGACGACTGGTGCGATTCGCGCCCGTTCGTGGCCTGGGCCGCGGCCAACGGCGTGGACTACCCGGATCCCTCGCCCAACTGCTACATCATCAATCCGGGCCAGTCCAACCGCTTCCTGATCGACCTCAACGGCGACGGCACGCTGGAAGACATCAAGCTGAGCGCCGCCGACATCGGCCTGCCCGAGGCCAAGCGCGCCTACTACGCGCTCGATGCCTACCTGGAACACCGCTTCGACGAGCACTGGTTCGGCCGGCTCGACTACACCTTCTCGCGCAGCTACGGCAATTCCGAAGGCCTGCTCAAGTCCGACATCGGCCAGCTCGATCCGTCGGTCACGCAGGACTGGGACCACAAGGAACTGATGATCGGCTCCAACGGTCCGGAGGCGAACGACCGCACGCACCAGATCCGCGCCTACGGCTACTACCAGGTCAATCCGGAGTGGCTGCTCAGCGCCAACGTGCTGATCGAATCGGGCCGTCCGAAGAACTGCATCGGCGTGTATCCCGGCGACATCCCGCCCGAGATCAACTACGGCAACTCGTACTTCTACTGCGGCGGGCAGCTCACGCCGCGCGGCAGCAAGGGACGCCTGCCGTGGACCTACCGCCTCGACCTGGGCGCGCAGTACCGGCCGGCGTTTGCCGACCACAAGCTCGCCTTCACCGCGACGGTGGTGAACGTGTTCGACACGCAGACGGTGATGAGCATCAACGAGCTGGGCGAGACCGGCAGCGGCGCGCCCAACCTGAGCTACCAGCAACCGTTGTCCTACCAGACGCCGCGCTACTTCCAGTTCGGCGCCCGCTACGACTTCGAGCTGTAACGGCAAGGTGCGGCGGCAGGGATGCCGCCGCAGGATCTCCCCGTTCGCCACCGGCGCACCTGCCCGGTGGCGCTTTTTTTTCAGCCCTTGCGCCGCGCGCGCGGGTGCGCCGCGTCGTAGACCTTGGCCAGGTGCTGGAAATCCAGGTGGGTGTAGATCTGCGTGGTGGCGATGTCGGCGTGGCCGAGCAGTTCCTGCACCGCGCGCAGATCGCCGGACGATTCGAGCATGTGGCTGGCGAAGGTGTGCCGCAGCAGGTGCGGGTGCACGCGCTTGGCGAAGCCCTGCGCCAGCGCCAGTTGCTTCAGCCGCGCCTGCACGGTGCGCGGACTGACCGGCGCGCCCGCCCGCCCGCGGAACACGGGCGCCATCGGCAACGCGCCCTCGGCCTGTCCGAGCGCGCGCAGCGCGGCGACCGCGTGGCTGCCCACCGGCACGATGCGCGTCTTCGATCCCTTGCCGAGCACGCGCACCTCGCCCTCCTCCAGGCTCAGGTCACCCCAGCGCAGGCCGGTCAGTTCCGACAGGCGCAGGCCGGAGGAATAGAACAATTCCAGCATCGCGCGGTCGCGCAGCGCCAGCGCGCCCGCGCCGGTGTTCTCCACCAGCGCGCCGGCCTCGTCCACGTCCAGCACCTGCGGCAGCTTGCGGTGCACCTTGGGACCGCGCACGCCGGCCGCCGGGTCGTGCGCCAGCAGGCCTTCGCGGGTGAGCTGGCGGAACAGGCTGCGGCAGGAGGAGAGCAGCCGCTGCAGGCTCTTCGGCGACAACCCCGCCCGACGCTCGGCGGCGACGAAGGCGCGCAGCCGGTGCGGACCCAGCGCGGCGAAATCGGCGACGCCCTGCGCTTCCATCCAGTGCAGCAGCTTGTCCAGGTCGCGGCGATAGGCGGCGACGGTGTGGGCGGAGGCCTGGCGCTCGCCAGCGAGCCGGCCGAGCCAGGCCTCGACCTGCGCGCGCGGCGTGGCGTTCAGGCCAGGTCCTGCGAGCGGGTCAGCGCCGCGCTCACCGTAGCGGCGAGCATCTTCAGGAACAGCGTGCCCATGCCCGGCTGGAAGTGGCCAGCGTCGGCGCTGCCCAGCGCCAGCAGGCCCAGCTCGCCCAGCGGCATCACGGCAGCCGAATGGACTTCCGGCGCATGGTCGCCGAACAGGCGGTACAGCCGCTCGGCGGAGAGCCGGCCGACCAGCGGCTCGTGGTTGGCCTGGAAACCGGCGAACTCCGCCAGCGCGGCGCGGCCGCCCGGCTCGACCACCAGCCACTCGGCCTGCGGCAGGCCATAGGCATGGCCGAACAGCAGCAGCCGCACCTGGTCGATGCGAAAGTCGCTGGCCAGCCGGCTGATCACGCTGCGCGCGGCCAGCGCGGGCGTGGCTGCGCGCAGCATGGTCACGTGCAGCTCGTGCACGCGCTGCATCAGACGCTCGTTCTCCGCGGCGATGGTGATCAGCTCGGCCAGGCGCCGCTCGAGCTCGGCGTTCTTCTCGCGCAGTTGCTGCAGCTGGTACATCGCCAGCGACGCGACCGGCCCTTCGCTGCGCGGCAGCGTGAGCTGTGCGGCGAGGTCCGGATAGTCGGCGAGGAAGTGCGGATGGCGCTTGAGGTACGCGGCCACCGCGGTGGCGCCGGGGATCTCGTCGAGCAGGGTGTCGGGCATGGAACGACCTAGGGAAACGTCAGGCAGCGGATCGGCCTGGCCTGAGTGTGCGACGCGCGCGCCCGCGCATCAATCGCCGGCGCAGGCTTTGTCGCGATTGCGCGGGGCGGACGTCAGCGTCCCGTGTCCTGCAGCCAGTCGCCCTCGAAGGCGAACGCGGCCGGGCCGGTCATCCACAGCGCGTGGCCGGGGCCGCGCCAGTCGATCTGCAGGCGGCCGCCGGGCAGGTCGACCTGCACGCGCTCGTCGACCTGGCCACGCCGGCGCAGCACCGCCATCGCGGCGCAGGCGCCGGTGCCGCAGGCCTGTGTCCAGCCCGCGCCGCGTTCGTGCACGCGCAGGCGCAGGTGGCCGCGTTCGAGGATCTGCACGAAGCCGGCGTTGGCGCCTTCGGTAAAGCGCGGGTGGCCGGTGACCTGCGGGCCCAGCCGCTCCAGCGCGGGATCGGCCAGGTCGTCGACCACCATCACCGCATGCGGGTTGCCCATCGACACGACGCCGATCTGGACGTCGCCAGCAGCCAACGCCAGCGGATAGGACGTACCGGGAGCCTCGGCCAGGAACGGGATCCGCGCCGGCTCGAACGCCGGCTCGCCCATGTCCACGGTGACGCGCTGCGCGTCGAGCACGCGCACGCCGACCGGGCCGGAGGGGCTTTCGATGCGCACCGGCACGTCCAGCGCCAGCGCGCCGGCGCGGTGCAGCCATGCCGCCACGCAGCGCACGCCGTTGCCGCATTGGCCGGACGGGCTGCCGTCGGCATTCCAGATGCCGTAGTAGAACGCGCACGACGGATCACGCGGCGCCTCCACGCTCAGCAGCTGGTCGCAGCCGATGCCGGTGTGGCGGTCGGCCATGGCGCGGATCCGCTCCGGCGCGAGCGCCAGCGGTGCCCGTCGTGCATCGATCACGACGAAATCGTTGCCGATGCCGTGCATCTTCGAGAAGCGCATGGCGTCAGTTGGGCAGCGGCGTGCTCGTGTCCGGGGCCGGCACGGAGGCGGCCGACGGCGGTGCGCTTCCCGGCTGCGCGCGCGGGAGCACCAGCGGGCCCTTGTTGCCGCAACCGGCGAGCAGGCACGCGGCCGACAACAGGGCAGTGCACAGGATGGATCGGCGCATCGGGCTTCCTCGACGGAGCGGCAGCTATGATGCGCGCATCATAACGTCGCGGGATCGCCTTCGATGGACTGGGCCACGTCGCTGCAGCTGCCGAGCACCCTCCTGTGGATCCTCGCCGCGCTGGCGCTGCTGTTCGCGCTGGTGCAGCTGTTCACGCTGCGCCGCCGGCTGCAGGCGCGCCGCCCGGTCGCGGCGCTGCTGCGCATGCTGTTCCTGCTGGTCGGGCTGGGTCTTGCGCTGCTGCTGGCCGGCGCCGGCTGGAGCCTGCGCGGCTACCGCCTGCTCGGCGAGGAAGCGCCAGTGGCCACGCTGGATGCGCGCATCCTGTCGCCGCAGCGCTGGGCGATCACGCTGACCTGGCCCGAGGGCGACCGTCGCGAAGTGAACCTCGCCGGCGACGCCTGGCGCGTCGAGGCGCTGGTGCTGAAGTGGAAGCTGCCCGCGGTGCTCGCCGGCCTGCCGCCGCTGTACCGGCTCGACCGCCTGTCCGGCCGCTATGACGACGCGGCCGACGAAATGAATGCGCCGCGCACGGTGATCGACTTCCGTGCGCCCGGCGGCTGGGACCTGGTCACGCTGGCGCGCGAGCATCCGGACTGGCTGCCGATGGTCGACACGGTCTACGGCAGCGGCACCTACCTGCCGCTGGTCGACGGCGGCCACTACACAGTGAGCCTGATGCGCACCGGTGCGCTGGTGGCCAGGCCGGACGACGAAACCGCCGAGCGGATCGCCCACCCGCTGTAAGGCGTTTGCCAGGATGCCGCGGCCTGGGCTTTCACCCTTCGCCCGGGGCGCCGGCCCGCACCGCCTGGATCGAAGGGTTTCGCGCGGACAGGGCGGTTCTCAGGAAGCCGCCAGGCTCTTCTCGTACCGCCAGGCGTCGGCGCCGTCCTCGTAGTAATCAGCATACCGCCCGATGCGCCGGTAGCCGGCGCGTTCGTAAAGCGCGATGGCCGCCGCGTTGTCCACGCGCACCTCCAGCCGCAGCGCGCGGCAGCCGCGATCGCGGGCGGCACCTTCGGCAGCGGCCAGCAGTTGCGCGCCGATGCCGCGCCCGCGCGCCGCCGGTGCGGTGGCGATCGAGTACAACCGCGCCAGCGTGCCGCCCCTGCGGAAGAACACCAGCGCACTGCCGAGCAGCTCCTCGCCCGGCGCGTCCGCGACCAGCACCGCGGCGCCGGCGCTGGCGAGATGGCGCCGGTACTGCGCGCGGCTCATGCGGTCGCCGCTGAAGGCACGCAGCTCCAGCGCCACCAAGGCGTCGAGATCGGCCGGCGTGGCGGCACGCACGGATGGGGAAAACGGATTCGGAACCAAGCGCGATGCTCCGGTGGGCGTGCCTCCGTAGCGTGGGCCGGAAGCCCGCCGTCGCGCAATGGACCGCGCCGGCCCGCGGCGTACGGCACGCTGAATGCCGTGGCGCGTCGCCGTTGCGCGCCGCCGCGCCTATGGCCACACTGCGCGACTTGCGCCCCTGCCGCCTCGTCCGCCGCGCGACGGCATCCCCTCCTGCGTGTAGCTGAGGTGCCATGACCCGCCTGGTGATCGTCGTCGAGAAAGCCTCCGACTGGAGCGCCTACTACCCGTCCGTGGACGTCATGAGCGCAATGGACTACCTGCGCGAACCGGTCGGCCGCGACGACGAACGCACCCACGTGATCAACCTGTGCCGCAGCTACAAGTACCTGGGCACCGGCTACTACGTCTCGCTGCTGGCCGAGGCGCGCGGGCACAAGGTGCTGCCCTCGGTGCGCACCATCAACGACCTGCGCCGCCGCTCGCTGTACGGCCTGGACATCGAGGACCTCAACAGCAAGCTGACCCACTTCCTGCCCGCCGGCGGGCGCGACACCACCGACTTCGGCATCCTGGTGTACTTCGGCGAGACCGCCTATCCCGCACTGCAGGACCTGGCGCGGCAGCTGTTCGAGATGTTCCCCTGCCCGCTGCTGCGCATCGAGTTCGAGCGCGAGCGCGTGTGGCAGGTCGCCTCGATCAAGCCGGTCGGCCTGCATACGCTGGACGACGCGCAGGAAGACGCCTTCGCCACGGAGCTGGACCGCTTCTCGCGCAAGCTGTGGCGCAAGCCGCGCACGCGCAAGCTGTACCGCTACGACATCGCGATGCTGGTCGACCCCAACGAGGCGATGCCGCCGTCGAACCGCAAGGCGCTGAAGAGCTTCATCGCCGCCGGCAAGGAACTGGGCATCGAGGTCGACCCGATCGGCAAGAACGACTACCCGCGCCTGGCCGAGTACGACGGCCTGTTCATCCGCGAAACCACGGCCAGCGACAACCACACCTACCGCTTCGCCCATCGCGCGGAGAAGGAAGGCATGGTGGTGATCGACGATCCGACCTCGATCCTGCGCTGCACCAACAAGATCTTCCTCAACGACCTGATGGTCTCGCGCAAGCTCGCCGTGCCGCGCACCGAGATCCTCTACCGCGACCACGCCAAGGCGTGGAAGGACACCGCCGCCAAGCTCGGCTTCCCGCTGGTGCTGAAGATCCCCGACGGCTCGTTCTCGCGCGGCGTGGTCAAGGTCGAGAGCGAGGACGCGCTGGAAAAGGCCGCCGGCGAGCTGTTCTCGCACAGCGCGCTGCTGCTGGCGCAGGAATTCGTCTACACCGAGTTCGACTGGCGCGTCGGCGTGCTCAACCGCGAACCGCTGTACGCCTGCAAGTACTACATGTCGCGCGGGCACTGGCAGATCTACAACCACGGCGCCAAGGGCACGGCCAAGTCCGGGGGCTTCGAAACGGTGCCGGTGCGCGACGCGCCGGCCGAAGTGGTCAAGCTCGCGCTCAAGGCGACGCAGGCGGTGGGCGACGGCCTGTACGGCGTGGACCTCAAGCAGGTCGGCAACAAGCCGGTGGTGATCGAGGTGAACGACAACCCGTCGATCGATGCCGGCGTGGAGGATGCCTACCTGGGCGCGGACCTCTACCGCCGCATCATGCAGGAGTTCCTGCGCCGGATGGAGCACAAGCGCCTGGGCATCGGCCGCTAGGAGCCCGGGCGGCTTCTACGCCCCAGGCTCTTAGCTCCTAGCCGCTGGCGGCCTCGTTCGGCACGTGCGCGGCCGCGCGCAGCAGCAGCGCCGGCACCTGGTCCGGCGGCAGCGGCGGCACGAACAGGAAGCCCTGGCCGACGCCGCAGCCGGCCTCGCGCAGCCACGCCGCCTGCGCCTCGGTCTCGATGCCCTCGGCCACCGTGCCCAGCCGCAGCTTGTGCGCCAGCGCGATGATCGCCTCGGTGATGTCGCGGTCGGCCGGGTTGCGGGCGGCACCCTGCACGAAGCTCTGGTCGATCTTGATCGTCTGCGTGGGCAACTGGCGCAGGTGGCTCAGGCTGGAAAAGCCGGTGCCGAAATCGTCGATCGCCATGCGGAAGCCGATCGCCTCGAGCTGGCGCAACTGGCGCAGGGTGTGCTCGGCGTTCTTCATCGCCGCCGACTCTGTGATCTCGAATTCGATCAGGCTCGGGTGCAGGGCGAACTCGCGCAAGGTGCCCAGCAATCCGGTGACGAAATGGCCGTCCTGGATTTCCTGCAGCGACACGTTGATCGCCACCGGTACCAGCGGCAATCCGCGCGCGCGCCACTGCGCCATTTGGCGCGCCACCTGGCGCAGCACCACCTCGCCCAGCCGGCCGACCAGCCCGCTGCCTTCGGCCAGCGCCACGAAACTCTTGGGCAGCAGCAGGCCGCGCTGCGGATGCGGCCAGCGCGCCAGCGCCTCCAGCCCGACCACGCGGCGGCCTTCGAGCTCCACCTTGGGCTGGTAGTAGACGACGATCTCCTCGCGCTGCAGTGCCTCGCGCAGCTCGGCCGAGAGCAGCAGCCGGTCGCGCGCCTGCTCGCTCATGCGCGGCTGGTAGAAGCAGTAGCCGGCCTTGCCGTGTTCCTTGGCGCTGTACATCGCCAGGTCGGCGTGGCGCAGCAGGCTGGCCGAGTCCTCGCCGTCGCGCGGGAACATCGCCACGCCGATGCTGGGCGTGGCGCTCACGCCGTGCCCGGCCACCGTCACCGGCCGGCTGACCAGGCTCAGGATCTTCTGGCAGATCGCGGCAAGGTTGGCCTCGCTGCGGAAGCGCTCCAGCACCACCACGAACTCGTCGCCGCCGAAGCGCGCCACCGTGTCGCGGCTGCGCACGCTGGCGCGCAGCGCGTCGGCGACCGAACGCAGGAACTCGTCGCCCACCTCGTGGCCGAGTGTGTCGTTGATCGACTTGAAGCCGTCCAGGTCGATGAACATCACCGCCACCTCGAAGCGCTCCTCGCGCGCCAGCGGCAGCAGCCGGTCGAGCAGATCGAGCACGTTGGCGCGGTTGGGCAGCGCGGTCAGCTCGTCGTGGTAGGCCAGCCAGGACAGCGCGTCGCGCGCCTGGCCGAGCTCGCGCGCGATCGCCTCGGTATGCCGCTGCAACTGGCGGTGCGCCAGGCTCACGCCCAGCGTCAGCAGCAACAGCACGCCCGAGACCAGGCTGATCGCCAGGCCCAGCCCGAGCCCGTGCAGGCCGCTGTGCGCCTGCAGGCTCGTCGCGTCAGGGGCGAAGCGCATCGCCGCCATGCCCAGGTAGTGCACGCCGGCGGCGGTGCCACCCATGACCCATGCGGCGAGCACGCGCAGCCACCAGCGGTGGCGCCGCTCGCTGCGCCAGATCAGGCTGTGCAGCCAGAGCGCCGCGACCGAACCGCCGACGCCGAGCAGCAGAGAAGCAGCGGTCCAGGGCAGCCGCCAGGCGATCGCCGGCTGCATCTGGAGGGCATGCACGCCCAGGTAGTGCATGGCGACCATGCCCAGGCCAAGGATGCCGCCGGCCATGACCGCACCAGTGTGGGTCGCGCGGCGTGCCAGCAGCCACAGCGTGGCGCCGGTGGCCAGTACCACGGGCACCGCCGAGAGGGTGGTCAGCCGGCTCTCGTAGCCCAGCGGGATCGGCACCTCGAGCGCGAGCATGCCGATGAAATGCATCGCCCACACGCCCGAACCCATCGCCAGCGCGCCGAAGGCGGTCCACAGCACCGCGGCCGGCCCACGCGAACGCGCGATGCGGCCGACCACGCTGAAGGCGACGTAGGCATCCAGCGCGGCCAGCGCGACCGACAGCGTCACCAGCCACGCGTTGTAACTCACCGCCATCATGCTCGGCTTGCCGGCCCCCTGCCGCCAGACGTCCGCGCGTCGCGGAGCGAGCGCGACTTGTAGCACAACGGGCGGCCGGGGCGGTGCCTGGCCAGACCTGCAGGCGCCCGTCATCCAGTGGTGGTGACACCGGCGAGTGGCGCGTATCGCGACCGACGACCGTCCAGCACTACGCCGGTGGCGGACACAGCCGGTATTCGTTCAGGAGATTTCCGACGCCAGCCGCCGCAGCCGCAGTCCCGCCAGCACGCACAGCGGCGCCAGCAGCAGCCAGTACAGCGGGCCCCAGCCGAGCGCGTCGGTATGCGCCGGCAGCGGCGTGAGGGCAAGCAGGAAGCCGCCCAGCAGCAACCACAGGCCGGCGCCGGCGGCCAACTGGAAGGCAAACGCGTGCGAACGGGAAACAGGCATGGCGGAGCTCCGCGGGAACGATGCGAAGCAGCCTGCGGGACGCCCATCTCAGCGCCTGCGACGTGGCACCCGCACGCCGGCAAAGGCCCCTAGAATGCGCGCACGCTGCCAACGACGGGACCGCCCATGCCCCACGGTACTGCCCTTCCCGCCCGCTACGCGGTGTTCGGCCATCCGGTGAGCCATTCGCTGTCGCCAGCCATCCATCGGCTGTTCGGCGAGCAATGCGGCATCGCGCTGGAGTACGCCGCGATCGATGCCGAACCGGAAGGCTTCGCCGACGCCGTGCACCGCTTCCTTGCGGGCGCGCATGGCGTCAACGTCACCCTGCCGCACAAGGCCGCGGCGTTCGCCCTGGCCGACGAGCGCAGCGCCGAGGCCACGCGCGCCGGCAGCGCCAACGTGCTGACCCGTCGGCCGGACGGTCGCCTGGCCGCACACAACACCGATGGCGCCGGGCTGGTGCGCGACCTGGTCGAGCGCCAGCAGTGCGCCTTGCAGGGCCGCCGCGTACTGCTGCTGGGCGCCGGCGGCGCCGCCCGCGGCGTGGCCTGGGACCTGCTCGACGCCGGCGTGGAGGAACTGACCATCGCCAACCGCACCGCCGACACCGCCGCCGCGCTGGCCGGCGCGCTGGGCGTGACGCGGGCACGGGCGCGCTACTGGGAGGACCTGGCCGAACTGGGCAGCTTCGACCTGATCGTGCACGCCACCTCCGCCGGCGTGCTCGGCCAGCCACTGCGGCTGCCCTACGGGCTGGTCAACCCGCAGACGGTCGGCTACGACCTTTCCTACGGCGCCGGCGCGCAGGGTTTCCTGCGCTGGGCGCACGAGGCCGGCGTGAAGACCGCCCGCGACGGCCTGGGCATGCTGGTCGAGCAGGCTGCCGATGCGTTCGCGCTGTGGCACGGCCCGCGCCCGCAGACCGATCCGGTGTACACACACCTGCGCGCCTCGCTGGCCTGACACCCACCCGCGCGCCGTTGGCGGCGCGTGCGCCAGCACCTTGCCGATCGGCATGCTGGCGCCCGGCACACCGGCCGACATGCACCGTGTGCGGCCCGGTCTACCGTCGCCGGCCATGCGGTTCGAACCACACCGATGCGATGGTCTGGCCAGCGCCGCCGGGAGCAACCACTGGCCGTGGCCTCGCGCCCCTGCTGCGGCGCGGTTCTCACGCCGGGCGCGCGGGCGCGTGCTAGCCTCGCCGGCGCAGGGGGGTACTCGCACAGCGGGAGTCACCCATGGCGCAGAAAGGGAGGGTTGGCCGCGGCCTTTGCGGGCTCGGCCTGGTCTGGTTGCTGGCTGGCGTCGCGCAGGCCGCGACACCGGCAACGCAGTTCACCATCGGCTCGCCGGACGTGGCGGTGGCCGATCCGGGCGTGCCCAAGCCGCCTGGCAAGGCCTGCGTGGTCGAGCTGTTCAACGACGTCACCTTCGACGATTTCGGCACGCGGCCCTACAGCTACGCGCCGCCCACCGGTTGTGGCACGCACTGGAAGAAGGTGGTGCTGCAGGCGGACTTCTCGGTCACCGCCGGGCGCCAGTACGACCGCACCGCCACATTCTGGCTGGGCGGCGTGAACCTCTACTTCGGCACCACGCAGGAACCCTCCGCCACGGTCTCGCCGCACTGGCGCGTCGAGCGCGACTTGACCGACTACAGCGCCCTGCTGCGCAACGCGGGGCAGGGCCAGGCGATCATCGGCAACCTGGTCAACGACACCTACACCGGAGTGATCCACGGCAGCGCGCGGCTGCTGTTCTATCCCGGCGGCGGCAACGGCGACGTGCCGGACGCGGTCTATCCGCTGGGCGCCGATCCGGTCGGCAACACCACGGTGCTCAACACCGGCACCGACCAGCTCGCCAGGACGCTCACCCTGCCGCGCAACGTGGTGCGTGCCTACCTCGACGTGTTCACCCAGAGCCAGGGCGGCGACGAGTTCTGGTACACCTGCGTGCCCGACGAATACGCCGCGCAGACCTTCGAATGCGGCGGCGGCAACTTCCGCGAGGCACAGGTCAGCATCGACGGCCAGCCTGCCGGCGTGGCGCCGGTGACGCCATGGATCTTCACCGGCGGCATCGATCCCTACCTGTGGCGTCCCACGCCCAGCGTGCAGACGCTCAACTTCATGCCCTACCGGGTCGACCTGACGCCCTTCGCCGGCCTGCTCAGCGACGGCGCGCCGCACCAGGTGGCGGTCAGCGTGGCCGGCGCGCACGGCTACTTCTCGGCCACCGCGGCGCTGCTGGTCTATCGCGACCCGCACGCGGCGCAGGTGACCGGCCAGGTGGTGCGCAACACGCTGGTCGGCCAGCCGCCCACGCCGGCCATCGGCAGCACGCTGGCGACCGACGCCGACGGCAACCTCAGCGGCGACATCACCACGCGGCTCAGCCGCGAGTTCACCATCGAGGGCTACGCCGACACCTCGCGCGGCCGCGTGCACAGCACGGTCAGCCAGACGGTGGGCTTCGACGACACGCAGGGCTTCCTGATCGACGCCGCCACCTACGAGCAGCACACCCGGCAGCTGACCCGCGTGGACAGCGTCAGCACGCAGCGACGCGGTCCGCTGGTCCAGTCCTACAGCCAGCACGTGCGCTACCCGCTGGACCTGGACTACCGCCAGGTGGTGGCCGATGACGGCAGCTTCAGCCTGGCCACCACGCTCAGCCAGGGCATCGAGCAGCGCACGGCGCGCGGCCTGGAAGGCGCCACGCTCTACGCCACGCAGCTTGCCAACCATGTCGAAGCGGCCGACGCGCTCCAGTTCGACGCCAGCGGCGCGCTCACCGGCCACAGCGGCCAGCAGAACACGCAGCGCTACCGCTTCGACGACACCCGCGGCAGCTGCTACGAGGCCTCGGTGAGCAGTACGGGCGGCGTGCTTTCCGCGTACACGCTCGGCCAGGGCTGCCCGGGCGGGCGCAACCACCTCAACGTCTCCAGCCGTCCGGACGGCGCGCCGGATTCGCGCACCCTGGCGCCTTTCTGATCCGCCGCGAGGGGCGAAGGACCGCCCCTCTGCCGCGCCGGTCACGCCGTTGCAACACGCGCCCGCTACGGTGCGCGCGCCGCGCCCGAGCGCGGGTCACTGGCGATGCCTGCATGTCGACGATATCTGCGCCCAACCGCCGTGCCTGGGGGATGGCGGGCGCTGGCCTGGTCCTGGTCCTGGCGTTGCTGGGCCTGCGCACCTGGCGTTCTTCGGCCGCAGCTTCCGCCGCGCCGTCCGACGACAGCGGGCGCGGCATCCTGCTCGGCCTGGCCGACGAAGCCCTGCGCGACCATCGCCTGGTCGCCCCGCAGGGACGCAACGCCTGGGAGTTCTACCTCAGCGTGCTCGAGCTGGAACCCGACGACGCGCCGACGCGCGAGACGCTGCATCGGCTGTTCCCTGCCGCCACCCGGGCGGTGGAGCAGGCGATCGACCGCGGCGAGCTGGACCAGGCCGAGCGCGAACTGCGCCTGCTGCGGGACTTCGACAGCGGCAACTACATCGTGCTCCTGCTGGCCGGCAAGCTCGACGCGCAACGCCAGTTGCGGGTGCGCCGGCACGAGGCGCGCGCGGCGATCCTCCAGGCGCGGCAGGCGCGCCAAGCGGCTCAGCCGGCGAGGTAGTCGTCCTTCAGCCGCATGTAGTGCTCGGCCGAGTAGTGCAGCTGCTCGACCTGGCTGTCGCTGAGCAGGCGCACGCACCGGGCCGGATTGCCCAGCCACAGCTCGCGCTCGCCCACCACCTTGCCCGGCGGAATCACCGCGCCGGCGCCGACGAAGCCGTGCTTCTTCACCACCGCGCCGTCGAGCACGGTCGCGTGCATGCCGATCAGGCAGTAGTCCTCGATCGTGCAGGCGTGCACCACCGCGGCGTGGCCGATGGTGACGCCCTCGCCGATCAGGCAGGGAAAACCCGGGCCGTAGGGCCCTTCGTGGCTCACGTGCACGATGGTGCCGTCCTGGATGTTGGTGCGCGCGCCGATGCGGATGAAGTGCACGTCGCCCCGCAGCACCACGCCCGGCCACACCGAGGCATCGTCGCCCAGCACCACGTCGCCGATCACGCTGGCGGCGGGGTCGACGTACACGCGCTGGCCGAGGGTGGGCGTGATGCCCTTGTAGATACGCAGATTGTTCATCCGCCGGATTGTAAGTGAGCACGTACGGCGGCGCTGGCGCGGCTTGATTTCGCCCAGTCCGGTCGCCACGCTGAAGCATCCCAAGGAGCGTTTCATGGACCAAGCCAACCCGCTGCTCGCCGACCAGCCGCTGCCCGCCTTCTCGCAGATCAAGCCCGAGCACGTCACGCCGGCGGTCGACGCCCTCCTGGCCGATTACCGCGCCGGCATCGAGGCGCTCACCGCATCCGGCGCGCCTAAGGATTTCGCCACGGTGATGCTCACCCAGGAGCGGCTGGAGCAGCGCCTGGCGCACGCGTGGGCACCGGTCGGCCACCTGCACGCGGTGGCCGACAGCGAGGCGCTGCGCGCAGTGTACGGTCCGGCCGAGGAAAAGCTCACCGAACACGCCATCGAGCTGGGCCAGAACCGCGACCTGTACGCCGCGGTGCAGGCGCTGGCCGATGCGCCCGGGTTCGCCGCGCTGCCGCGTCCCGAGCGCGCGCTGGTCGAGCACGCGTTGCGCGACTTCAGGCTCTCCGGCGTGGCGCTGGAGGAACCGGCGCGTTCGCGCTACCGCGAGATCGGCGTGGCCCTCTCGCGCCTGTCCACCGAATTCGCCAACGCGGTGCTGGACGCCAGCGAGGCCTGGCACGAGCACATCACCGACGAGCGCGACCTGGCCGGCGTGCCCGAGTCCGGCCGGGCGGTGCTGCGCCAGTACGCCGCCGAGCAGGAGCTGGAAGGTTTCCTGGTGACGCTCAAGCAGCCGAGCGTGCAGGCGGTGCTCACCTACGCCGACAACCGGGGCTTGCGCGAGCGGGTCTACTGGGCCTACCAGACGCGCGCCTCCGACCAGGGTCCGGACGCGGGCAAGTTCGACAACAGCGAGCGCATCGAACAGATCATGAAGTTGCGCCACGAGGCTGCGCGGTTGCTCGGCTTCGCCAACGCCGCGGAGGAATCGCTGGCCACCAAGATGGCCGCCTCGCCCACCGAGGTGATGGAGTTCCTGCACGACCTCGCCGAGCGCGCGCGCCCGGTCGCGCAGCGCGAGCTGGACGAGCTGCGCGCGTGGGCGCAGGCCGAGCTGGACCTGGACAACCTCGAGCCGTGGGACGTCGGCTACGCATCGGAAAAGCTGCGCCAGCAGCGCTACGCGCTGGACGAGGAACAGCTCAAGCCCTACTTCCCGCTGCCGGCCGTCATCGACGGCCTGTTCGGCCTGGTCGGCAGGCTCTACGGCATTACGCTGGCACCGCGCGAGGGCGTCGACGTGTGGCACCCGGACGTGCGCTACTACGACGTGCGCGATGCCGGCGGGCGCGTGTTCGCCGGCGCCTACGTCGACCTGTACGCGCGCAACGGCAAGCGCGGCGGCGCGTGGATGGACGTCTGCCGCGCGCGCTTCGACGACGAGGCGCAGCACCAGTTGCCGATCGCCTTCCTCACCTGCAACTTCGCCCCGCCCACCGAGGGCCGGCCGGCGCTGCTCAAGCACGACGACGTGCTGACCCTTTTCCACGAGTTCGGCCACGGCCTGCACCACCTGCTCACCGAGATCGCGCTGCCCTCGATCGGCGGCATCGACGGCGTCGAGTGGGATGCGGTGGAACTGCCCAGCCAGTTCATGGAGAACTTCGGCTGGAACCGCGAGGCGCTCGACCTGTTCGCGCGCCACTGGCAGACCGGCGAGCCGCTGCCCGACGAGCTCTACCAGCGCATGCTCGCCGCGCGGCATTACCACGCCGGCTTATTTCTCGTGCGCCAGCTCGAGTTCGCGCTGTTCGATTTCCTCATGCACCTGGAATACGACCCGGCGCGCGGCGCGCGCACCATGGAGGTGCTGGAAGAGGTGCGCAACCAGGTCGCGGTGCTGCACCCGCCGGCATGGCAGCGCTTCCCGCACGCGTTCACGCACATCTTCTCGGGCGGCTACGCGGCCGGCTACTACAGCTACCTGTGGGCCGAGCTGCTGAGCGCGGACGCCTTCGGCGCGTTCGAGGAGCTCACCGAGCACGGCGGCAGCGCGATCGACCAGGCCACCGGCGAGCGCTTCCGCCGCGAGATCCTCGCCGTCGGCGCCAGCCGCCCGGCATTGGAAAGCTTCATCGCTTTCCGCGGCCGCAAGCCCGAGCCGGAGGCGCTGCTGCGCAGCCATGGGCTGCTGGAATCGCACTGAGCGGGTCGCCCTGAACGATCAGCGGACGGGCGCCACCTTGCACCACAGGTACGGCACCGACGAGCGGCCGATCCACGAGCCGAGGCGGCGGCAGCCGGCCGGCGCGAAGCGCAGGCGGTAGGGCGCGAGCGCCTGCAGCGCCTGCGCCTGCGTCGCGCGGTCCAGCGGCGCGAGGTCGACGCGGTCCTCCTCGCGCAGCGTGAAGCGGCAACCGCCCCCCGGCGTCGCCGTCAGCGCCGCACGCAGGCGGAAGCGCACGCGCAACCGGTCGAGCCGCGCACAGCCGGCCGCGTCGTCGTTCCAGCCGAGCCAGCCGGCGCCGTCGTTGAGCTTGGCGACGTAGTTGCCGCGCGGATAATCCGCCGCGGGAAGCATCGCCCACACCTCTCCGCCGCGCTCACGCAGGATCGCCTGCACACGCGGCCGGTAGGCCGGCCCGGCCGGGAAGTTGGTGCCGATGCCGACATAGGCCAGCGCACCCGGCAGGAACGGAATGCGCCAGGCCATCGGCTCGGTGCCGACCAGCAACACCGTGCCGTGCGCCAGGGCCGCCGGCGGCAGCGGCGGCTGTTCCACCCGGAACGCGGTGTCGGCCCAGCCGGCGTGGCCCCAGGTATGGCGATAGCCACCCAGGCCGACGACCGCGATGGCGGCCACGACCACCACCGCAACGCGCGCCGGCCACCGCGACGGCAGCAGATGCCGCAGCAGCACCCAGCACAGCAACGGTGCCAGCAGCTCGATCGGCACCAGGTAGCGGTAGATGCTGAAGACCGCCATCCAGATAATGAAACCCAGCCCCACGAAGCTGGCCAGGCAGCGCGCAGGCCAGGGCAGCGGCGTGGATTCGAAGGCGCGCCAACGGTGCCAGGCCCAGCACGCGCCCCACGCCAGGAACAGCACATAGAGCACCGGCCAGGCCAGTTGCGGCAGCGGCACTTCGCTGACGCGGGACGGCTCGAGCGCGATCAGCAGCGGCCAGGCCAGTCGCTCCCACGGCGTGCGCGGCAGGAAACGCAGGTCGGCCACGCCCGTGCCGGCGGCCAGCGGGTTGGGCCACAGCGAACCGAACTGCGGAAACAGCGGATTGCCGAACAGCTGCCACAGGTGCCAGAACCAGTAGCCGGAGGTCAGCGCCAGCCCGGCCACGCCACCCACGCCCAACCACAGCGCCGGCAGCAGCCGGCGGCCCTGCCGCGCGGGCACCAGCAGCAGGGTGACGCCCAGGCCGAGGGCGTAGAGGGCGTTGGTCAGCTTCAGGCCGGTGGCCAGGCCGACCAGCACGCCTGCGGCCAGGAGTCGGCGCCGTTCGTGGGTCCCGTCCGAGCCCAGTACCAGCAGGAACCCGCCGAGCACCAGCAACGCCGTGAGGTTGTCCCCCATCGCGTTGCCCAGCTCCGACAGGAACCCGGCGGCCATGCAGCCGGCGGCAGCCAGGCCGACCACGGTCCTGGCCGCGGTGCCGGAGGGCAGCACGCGCCGGCCGATGGCGATCAGCAGGATTGCGTTGAGGCCCTGCAGCCAGCCGAGCAGGAAACCCACCAGCGGCGCGGGCAGAGCGCGGTACAGCCCGGCCTGGAACACGTCGAGCAACGGGTTGAAGTAGCTCTGCATGCCGGCCGGCGCGAGGTCCGTGCCGATGCGCCCGTGCAGCCAGGCGTACGGGTTGTACAGGTGGTAGTTGCGCAGGTCCCAGTTGCTGTCCTGGCCCAGCGCCAGCGAGGCCAGGCCCAGCAGCAGCGGCAGCCAGAGGAAGGCGCGCCGGTACGCGCGGGCGTCCTCTTCGTTCGGACGGCTATGCACGGCCAGGCGGAGCGCGCGGCGCCGGCTGCGCCAGGTAGGCCAGCCGCTTGGTCTCCACCCGGCCGCGCGTCACGGTGTCCAGAATCAGCCCGCAGGCCAGCAGGATCGCGCCCAGCAGCACCAGCGACGCGCACAGGATCGCGGTGGGAAAACGCGGCACCAGTCCGGTCGCAAGATAGGTCTGGAAGATCGGCACCGCCAGCACCCCCGAGACCAGCAGGCAGGCGAGCGTGCCCACGCCGAAGAAGGCCTGCGGCCGCTCGGACTTCACCAGTCCCAGGATGGTCATCAGGATGCGCCAGCCGTCGCGCCAGGTGCTGAGCTTGCTGGCCGAGCCTTCCGGGCGTGCCCGGTAGGGCACGTCCATCTCGTCCACTGGCATGTGCAGTTCCAGCGCGTGCACGGTCAGCTCGGTCTCGATCTCGAAGCCGACCGCGTCGCTCGGAAAGGTCTTGGCGTAGCGCCGCGAGAACACGCGATAGCCCGACAACATGTCGGTGAAGCTGCTGGCGAAGATGGTGCGCACGCAGGAGGTCAGCAACCAGTTGCCGAAGCGGTGGCCGCGCCGGTAGGCCGCCTCCGGCGCCTCGACGCGGCGCGCGACCAGCATGTCCAGGCGGCGCTCGAGCAGTGCATCGACCATCGCCGGCGCCGCCTCGGCCGGGTAGGTGTCGTCGCCGTCGACCAGCACGTACACGTCCGCGTCCACATCGGCGAACATGCGTCGCACCACTTGGCCCTTGCCCTTGAGCGGCACCTGCCCGACGTGCGCGCCGGCCGCGCGCGCGCGCTCGACCGTGGCGTCGGTGGAGGCATTGTCGAACACCCACACGGCCGCCTGCGGCAGCGCGCGGCGGAAGTCGGCCACGACCTTGGCCACGGTGGCTTCCTCGTTGTGGCAGGGCACGATCACCGCGATCGTCGCCACCGTTGCCTGTTGCATGTGCCGTCCCTGTGCCGGGGTCGTAAAGAGACCGGCATCTTAGTGCACCGGTGCGCCCGTCCGGCCCTTCATGCCGTCACGATGCCTGCGCCGCGACCATGCGCGGGCACGCCGGCTGACTGGAACCGACATGGGCTTTCTCGGATGGATGGCGGCCATCGGCGCACTGCTGCTGGGCATGTCGCTGGCGGCCGGGTGGATCCGGCCGCTGCCGCTGACGCAGTTCGCGGTGTACCTGCTGGTGGGCGTCGTGGTGGGCCCGTGGGGCCTGCATCTGCTGGACGTCGATTTCCTGGCCGACGCGCCGTGGCTGGAACGGCTGACCGAGGTTGCGCTGGCGATCTCGCTGTTCGCCGGCGGGCTGAAGCTGCGCGTGCCCTGGCGCGCGCGGCCCTGGCGGGTGGCGCGGCGGCTGGCGTTTCCGGCGATGGCGCTGTCGGTCGCGGGCACCGCGCTGGCGGCGCACCTGCTGCTGCGGCTGGACTGGCCGCTCGCCCTGCTGCTCGCCGCGATGCTGGCGCCGACCGATCCGGTGCTGGCCAGCACCATCGCGGTGGACAGCGCGGCCGACCACGACGGCCTGCGCGTGGCGATCTCCGGCGAGGCCGGGATGAACGACGGCAGCGCGATGCCGTTCCTGCTGCTGGGGCTGATCTGGCTGCAGGGGCCGCTGTCGTGGGCGACGTTCGGCCACTGGGCGCTGGTCGAACTGCTGTGGGGCGTGGGCGCGGGCGTGGCGCTGGGCTTCGGCCTGGGCTGGCTGGTCGGCAGCCTCGGCACGCGGCTGGTCGGCATCGGGCGCGATCCGGGCCCCGGCGCGTTGCTCACCGCCGGGCTGATCGCGTTGAGCTACGCCGCCGCCGAAGCGATCGGCGCACTCGGCTTCCTGGCCGTGTTCGCCGCCGGCGTGGGCATGCGCCGGGTGGAGGTGGGCGTGGTGCGCGAGCATTCGCACCCGCGCCTGCGCCGCGAGCACGACATCACCCGCATGCCGCCGGCCGAGTTCGTGGTGCGGCCGGCGCTGGACGGCGGCATCGACCGCGACGAGCCGGTGGAGGCGGTCGGCCACGTGGTCGCCGAGGCGCTGACCTTCGGCAGCGTGATGGAGCACCTGCTCGGGCCGCTGCTGGTGCTGCTGCTGGGCATCGCGCTGGCGCGCCACTGGGAGCCGCAGGCGCTGGGGCTGGCCGGCGTGCTGTTCGTGCTGGTCCGCCCGCTCGCCACCTGGCTGACCACCGCCGGCATGCGACTCCACTGGCGGCGCCGGCTGCTGCTCGGCTGGCTGGGCATCCGCGGCATCGGCGGGCTCAACTACCTGGCCTACGCGCTGGTGCATGGGCTGGACGGCCGCGCCGCGCCGCTGATCGCCGGCGTGGCGGTGACCACGATCACCCTGAGCGTGGTGGTGCACGGCTTCAGCGCGCAGCCGCTGCTGGCCTGGCGGCACCGGCGCCTGGCGGCCGCACGCAAGGCCGGCACCGACTGACCGTCGCCCGCGGCGCATCCCCTACAATGCGCCGATGAAGATCGCCTCCTGGAACGTGAACTCGCTGAAGGTGCGGCTGCCGCAACTGACCCAGTGGATGGGCGAGGCGCAGCCGGACATCGTCGCGCTGCAGGAAACCAAGCTGGAGGACGCGAAGTTTCCGGTCGACGAACTGGCCGCCGCCGGCTACCGCGCGGTGTTCTCCGGGCAGAAGACCTACAACGGCGTGGCCATCCTCGCGCGCGGGCACGAGCCCACCGACCTGGTCACCGACATCCCCGGCCTGGACGACCCGCAGCGGCGCATCCTGGCCGCCACCGTCGGCGACCTGCGGGTGATCGACCTGTACGTGGTCAACGGCAAGGCGGTGGGCGATCCGAAGTACGACTACAAACTCGACTGGCTGGCCAAGGTGCGCGAATTCATTGCGCGCGAGCACGAACGCCATCCCAACCTGGTGGTGCTGGGCGACTTCAACATCGCACCGGACGACCGCGACGTGCACGATCCGGCCGCCTGGCGCGACTCGGTGCTGTGTTCGGTGCCCGAGCGCGCCGCGCTTTCCGCGATCACCGGGCTGGGCCTGCACGACAGCTTCCGCCTGTTCGAACAGGACGCCGGCCACCACAGCTGGTGGGATTACCGGCAGGCCGCCTTCCGCCGCAACCTAGGGTTGCGCATCGACCTGATCCTGCTCGGCGATGCGTTGAAAGGCACGGCGCGCGCAGGCGCCATCGACCGCGTGCCGCGCACCTGGGAGCGGCCGTCCGATCACACCCCGGTGACGCTCGATCTGGATATCTGAGGAACGATGAACACCCCTTCCACCGAATGGCCAAGCTCCCTCACCGACGAGGAACTGGACGAGCTGGACCGCTACCTGCGCGGCCACGCCGACGAGGGCCGTCTGCTGCTCGACGGCGTGCACGGCATGCTCTCGGCGATCGCGGTCGGCCCGCTCGAGGTGCTGCCGGACGAATGGCTGCCCGAGGTGCTGCACGACCCCTTCGCCGACGAGGCCGAGGGCAACCGCGTGCTGGAACTCCTCGCCAAGTTGAACGACTCGATCCGCGTCGAGCTGGACGTCGACGCCTACGAACCGATCCTGGGCGAAGTCGACACCGACACCGGCCCGACGCTTTCGGCGGCCGGCTGGTGCGAAGGCTTCAGCCGCGGCATCGACCTGCGCGCGGCGCTGTGGGAGAAGCGCCTGGCCGAGGATCCGCAGCTGATGGAGATGCTCGGTCCGGTGATGGCGCTGGCGGTCGACGAGGGCATCCTCAGCGCCGAGGCCGAGTTCGAGAAGCTCACCGACGAGGAATACGACGAGTGCCTGGCGCAGGTGGCGCCGGTGCTCGGCGCGGTCGACCACTACTGGCACGAGCACCCGGCCACCGAGGCCGAGCTGTCGGCGCTCGCCCGCGCCCCGGCGCCCGAGGGCGAGGAAGCGCCGCCGCCGCCGCGCCAGCGCAGCGGTCACTGGGTGCACTGAACCGGCGTGGCCGCGACGGCGCTCTACGAGCCCATCGACACGCTCAAGCCGGTCGCGCCGGAGCTGTGGATCGTCGACGGCCCGATCGTGCGCATGGCCGCGCCGCTGGGCATGAGCGCACCGTTCCCGACCCGCATGACGCTGGCGCGCCTGCCCGACGGCGGGCTGTGGTGCCACTCGCCGATCGCGCCGGATGCGGGCCTGTTCGATGCCGTCGATGCACTGGGTCCGGTGCGCCACCTGGTCTCGCCGAACAAGCTGCACTACGCGCACATCGCCGCGTGGAAACGGCGCTACCCGGAGGCCATCGCCTGGGCCTCGCCCGGCGTGCGCGAGCGTGCCGCCAGCCAGCGCATCGAGGTGGCCTTCGATGCGGAGCTGGAGGATTCGCCACCCGCGGCCTGGGCCGGCACGCTCGACCAGTTGCGCTTCAAGGGCAGCCGCGCGATCGAGG
This sequence comes from Frateuria sp. YIM B11624, assembly GCF_049727805.1. Taxonomy (NCBI): domain Bacteria; kingdom Pseudomonadati; phylum Pseudomonadota; class Gammaproteobacteria; order Lysobacterales; family Rhodanobacteraceae; genus Frateuria; species Frateuria sp. YIM B11624. The sequence continues at coordinate 59,123 of NZ_JBCNYA010000006.1, read as the reverse complement.
AAGTGGTGTTCCTGCATCGTCCCAGCGCCACGCTGGTGCTGGCCGACCTGATCGAGAACTTCGAGGCCGACCGGCTCGACGCGCCGATGCGCTGGATCGCCCGCCTCGGCGGCGTGCTGGCGCCCGACGGCAAGACGCCGCTGGACATGCGCCTGACCTACCTGGGCCACAAGGCCGAGGCACGTGCCTGTTTCGAGCGCATGCTGGCCTGGCGGCCGCAGCGGATCATCCTCGCCCACGGCCGCTGCTTCATGCAGGACGGCGAAGCCGAACTGCGCCGCGCCTTCGCCTGGCTGGATCGCCGCTAGAAGCCTGCGGCGAACAATCCGTTCACGCCCTCGTGCTTGGCTCGGCCCTCGGGCGGCCGCATGCTCATGCACGTCCCTTCCCAGCCGGAGGCGTTTCCATGAGCCAGCGCACCATCACCCGCCGCGTACGCGGCATCGACACCAACGACGGCGCCGGGGTGAAGCTCAAGCGCATCATCGGCCAGCCCAACCTGGACATGCTCGATCCGTTCCTGCTGCTGGACGAGTTCCGCTCCGACCAAGCCGGCGACTACATCGCGGGCTTTCCCGAGCATCCGCACCGCGGCTTCGAGACGGTCACCTACATGCTCGCCGGACACATGCGCCACGGCGACAACCACGGCAACCAGGGCGACCTCGGTCCCGGCAGCGTGCAGTGGATGACCGCCGGCCGCGGCATCTTGCATTCGGAAATGCCGCAGCAGGAAAACGGCCTGATGTGGGGCTTTCAGTTGTGGGTGAACCTGCCCGCCACCGACAAGATGGCCGCGCCGCGCTACCAGGACATCGCGCCGGAGCGCATCCCGCAGATCGAACCGGCGCCAGGCGTGCAGGCGCGGGTGATCGCCGGCCGGCTGGGCGACGCGGTCGGCCCGGTGCAGGGCGTCGCCACCGAGCCGCTGTACCTGGACATCACGCTGGGCGCCGGTGCGCGCTTCGAGCTCGACCTGCCGGCCGGGCACCATGCCTTCGCCTACGTGTTCGAGGGCGCATCGGCCGAGGTGGGCGGTGCGCCGCTGGCGCGCGGCGAACTGGCGGTGCTGTCCGACGGCGACGGTCTGACCCTGGGCGCCGGCGCCAACGCGGCGCGCCTGCTGGTGGTCGCCGGCCGGCCGCTCAACGAGAGCGTCGCGCGGTACGGCCCGTTCGTGATGAACACGCCCGAGCAGATCCACGAAGCCATCGCCGACTTCCGCGCCGGGCGCTTCTGACGCGTTGCCGAAATTCGTAGGGTGGGCTTCAACCCACTCTACGATTGCGGCGCGGGCAGGCCCTGCTGCGCAAGGGCGTCGAGTGCCTGCGCTACCGTCGCCTCGATCGTGCCGTTGGCGTCGATGCGCAGTGCCGGTTCGTCGCCGGCCGGCTCCTCCAGCGTCGCCAACTGGCTGCCCAGCAACTCCGGCGGCATGAAGTGTTCGCGCCCGCGCATGCGTCGCGCCAGCTCCCGGTGGTCCACCTCCAGGTAGACGAACCACACCGCCGGCCCCGCCCGGCGCAAGCGTTCGCGGTAGGCCCGCTTCAGCGCCGAGCACGCCACCACCGCGCTGCGGCCGGCGGCCTGCTGCGCTTCCATCCAGCGCGCGATCCCGTCCAGCCAGGCCGCGCGGTCGGCGTCGTCCAGCGGCACGCCGGCGCTCATCTTGGCGATGTTGGCCGGCGGGTGCATCTCGTCGCCTTCCAGGAATGCGTAGCCCAGCGCGTCGGCCAGCCGGCGTCCGATGGTGGACTTGCCGGAGCCGGAGACGCCCATCACCACCACCGCCGTCGGGTGCTTGCTCACCGCCGCTCCTTGCAGGATCGTCCGCCGACCTTAGCGGCTTGCCGCAGTGCGTGCGATCTCACCCCTTCACGCTGCCCAGCAACAGCCCCTGCAGGTAGTGCCGCTGCAGCGCCAGGAACAGCACCAGCACCGGCAGCACGGTGACCACCGAGCCGGCCATCATCAGTTCGGTGTCCTGCGCGTGCTCGCGCGAGAGCGAGGCCAGCGCGATCGGCAGCGTGTAGTGCTCGCGCCCGGTCAGCACGATCAGCGGCCACATGAAGTCGTTCCACGCGGTGAGGAAGGTGAAGATCGCCAGCGTCACCATGATCGGCTTGAGCAGCGGCAACACGATCTGCACGAAGATGCGCGCCTCGCCCGCGCCGTCGATGCGCGCTGCCTCCAGCAGCTCGTCGGGAATGCCGCGCGCGTACTGGCGCACCAGGAAGATGCCGAAGATCGTCGCCATGCCCGGCACCACCACGCCGGCGTAGGTGTTGACCAGGCCCAGGTACTTGAGCAGCAGGAACAACGGCAGCATGGCCACCTGCGCGGGAATCACCAGCGCGCCGATCAGTCCCTGGAACAGCCGCTCGCGGCCGCGGAACTTCAGCTTGGCGAAGGCGTAGCCGGCCATCAGGTTGCAGGCGAGCGAGAGCAGCGTGATCGCGCCGGAGATGGCCAGGCTGTTGAGCAGGTAGCGCCCCATGCCGGCGTTCGCGAACAGCTCGCGGTAGTTGCCCCAGGTGCCGTGCGCGGGCAGCAGCGGCGGCGGCAGCGCGCTGGCCTCGCCCGGCGCCATGAACGATGCCGACAGCATCCACAGCAATGGCAGCACGGCCACCGCCGCGCCGCCCAGCAGCAGGCCGTTGACCAGCGCCTTCGCCACGCGCGGGTTCACAGCGCCTCCCGCCGGCGCGCCACGCGCAGCATCAGCGCGGTCACCGCGAACGTGACCAGGAACAAGAGGAACGCCATCGCCGAGGCGGAGCCGAGGTTCCACCACTTGAAGCCCTCGTCGTACATCAGGTACAGCACGCTGGTGGTGCTCTGCAGCGGCCCGCCCTCGGTCATCACGTAGGGTTCGGCGAACAGCTGGAAGTAGCCGGCCACGGTGAGGATCGCCACCAAGAACAGGGTCGGCCCGAGCATCGGCCAGGTGATGTGGCGGAAGCGCCGCCAGGCCGAGGCGCCGTCGATGCGCGCGGCTTCGTAGAGCTCGCCCGGGATCGCCTGCAGGCCGGCCAGCAGGATGACCATGTTGTAGCCGAAGTTCTTCCACACGGCGAACAGGATCACCGCGGGCATCGCCCAGTGCGGATCGCCCAGCCAGTCCACCGGATCGATGCCGACCAGGCCCAGCAGGTAGTTGATCCAGCCGTACTTGGTGTTGAACAGGTAGCGCCAGACCACCGCGGTGGCGACCACGGTGGTCACCACCGGCGCGAACAGCGCGGTGCGGAAGAACGCCTGCGCGCGCGCCAGCGGCGAGTTGAGCAGCAGCGCCGCGCCCAGCGAGGCGCCGATCGACAGCGGCACACCCACCGCCACGAAGTACAGCGTGTGGCCCAGCGCCGCCCAGAACAGCGGCCGGTGCAGCAACGCCCAGTAATTGCCCAGGCCCACGAAGCGCAGGTTGTGCGGGTCGGCCAGCGCGTAGAGGTCATAGTCGGTCAAGCTCAGCGCGAGCGCGGCCAGCACCGGCAGCAGGAAGAACACGCCCAGCACGAACAGCGCGGGGGCGAGGAACAGCCCGGCGGCCAGGGAGCGGTTCACGGCGCCGCCTCGCGCGCGCGGTCGAGCACCCAGCGCCGCTTGGCCAGGATGTCGTCGGCGCGGCGGTCGATCTCGGCGGCGGCCTGGTCGATGCTGAGCTGCCCGGCCACCGCCTGCGCGGCGACCAATTGCATCTCGTTGACGATGCGCTCCCACTCCGGCACGGCGGGCGCCGGCCGGACCCGCTCGAGCTGCTCGCGGAACGCGCGTGCCTTGGGATCGTTGCGCAGCGCGTCGCCCTCCCAGGAGGCGCGCCGCGGCGGCATGTCGCCGAGCAGCTCGTAGAAACGCTGCTGCACCTGCGGCCGCGAGAGGTACTCGATGAGTTCCCACGCTTCCTGCTTGTGCGCGGAGCGGCGGAAGATCACCAGGCTGGAGCCGCCGGCCAGTCCCGCGCCGGGACCGTCGGGACCGGGCAGCGGCGCGGTGGCCCAGTCGTCCTGTTCGGCGGTCGGCAGGCGCTTGCGGAACTCGCCGATGTTCCACGGACCGGAGAAGTAGAACGCGTACACGCCGCGGCCGAACTCGTCCCACGGGTTGCCCGCCTCCACGTTGGTGATCGCCGGCGCCTGGCGGAGGCGGAAGGTGTCGACGTAGAAGGCCAGCGCGCGCCTGAAGCCGGCGCTTTCGAAATTGCCGTAGCGGCCGCCGTCGCGCAGCAGCGGCTCGGGCTGCTGCAGCGCCAGCGAGAGCAGCTGCTCGAACTCGTTGGTCGGCAGCAGGATGCCGTAGGTCTTGCGCTGCGGATGGCTGAGCGCGGCGAGCATGCGGCGCCACTGCGCCCAGTCGCGCGGCGGCGCGTCGAAGCCGGCCTGGTGCAGCAGGTCGCGGCGGTAGAACAACAGCCGCGTGTCGACGTACCACGGCACGCCGACCAGCGTGCCGTCGACGACGTTGGTCGCCCAGATGCTCTGGAAGTAGTCGTCCTGCCGCACGACCTGCGAGCGGTCCACGCGCGGCTGCAGCGGCTCGAGCGCACCCACCGCGGCCAGCTCCGCCAGCCAGGTGTTGCCGAGCTGGCTCACGTCCGGCGTGGTGTCGCCGGCGAAGGCGGTGAGCAGCTTCTGGTGCGCCGCGGTCAGCGGCATCTGCTCGACCTTCACGGTGAGCCCCGGGTGTTCGCGCTCGAACGCGGGCAGGAGCTTGCCCACCGCCTCGCCCTCGCGGCCGATGGTCCAGAAGGTCAGCGTGTGCGCGTCGTCGCGCTGCGTGCATCCGCCCGCCAACAACGCGCCGATCAGCGCCAGGCCGGCCGGCAGCCATCGGCGCGGGCGGCGCACGCGCGACTTCATGGCTTGCGCGGCGCCTCGTCCAGCCAGCCACCGGTGAAGCCGGCCCGCTCCAGTCCCTTGCGGATGTAGGGGTTGCGCCTCATCACCTTCCACACCAGGCCGCTGCGCCAGTTCTCGATCATCAGCACGATCGGGCCCTGGTCGATGCCCAGCTGCACGGTGTCGACCCAGCCGAGCGACGGCACCAGCCTGCCGGTGCGCAGCGTGGCGTCGGCGTCGTGGAAGCTCGGGTTGAACGCGTCGACGAAGCCGTAGCGGTTGTAGATGGATTTGCCGTAGCGCTGCTTCATCGTATCGAGCGCGGGGACCACGATCTCCGGTGCGAAGGCGATCGAGCCCCCGGCCGCGGTGGGCGCGAGCGTGCCGTCGTCCTCGACGTAGTCCAGGCCCGCGCCGCGCGCCGAATAACCCTTGAACGCGCGCCCGCCATCCTCGACGTCGCCCGGGCCGTTGCTGGCGGTCAGGCCCCACACGTCGGCGCCGTAGCCGGTCCACTTGCCCGGGTTGGCGATGGCGTAGTTGCGCTGGCTGTAGGTGGCGCGGCGGCTGTTCTCGAAATAGTCCAGGTTGTGCTCGCGGTTCCAGTCGTCGCGGATGCCACGGAAGTCGATCCAGGCCTGGCTGTACTGATGGCCGAACAGCGGCGCGAAGGTGAGGAAGGTCTGGCCGTAGTACGTGCCCCAGGTCTTGTCGTTGGTCGAGGTCCAGGCCTTCCATGCCGCCGGCTGCACCGAATGGGTGGGCGAGCCCAGCGCCATGACGTAGACCAGCATGCCTTCGCAGTAACCCTTCCAGTCGGCCGGGATGAACTTGCCGCCGGGGGTCCAGCCCATGCTGATCAGCGGCGGCCGCGCCTGCATCCAGCGCCAGTCCACCGCGCGATAGATGTCGTCGGCGAGCTGGCGGATCTCCTTCTCCTTGGGCGTGTCGCGGTCGTAGTAGGACTGCGCGAACAGCACGCCGCCGAGCAGCAGCGTGGTATCCACGCTCGACAGTTCGACGCCGCGGTCGAAGCGCTTGCCGGTCTTCATGTCCAGGAAGTGGTAGTAGAAGCCGCGGTAGCCGGTGGCATCGTCCTCGCTGGCGTTCTGCGGCGCGTCCTTGAAGAAACGCAACGTGGCCAGCGTGCGCTCGATCGCCTGCTCGCGCGTGACGTAGCCGCGCTCCACGCCGATGCCGTAGGCGGTCAGCCCGAAGCCGACCGCGGCGATGCTGGAGAACGACTCGCCCGGATAGTGGTCCGGCACCAGCCCGGTCTTCGGATCGGCGCTGTCCCAGAACCAGTCGAAGGTGCGTCGTTCGAGGTCGTCGACCAGGCGTTGTTGCGCCGGCGTGGCGTGAGCGTAATCCAGCGACGTGTTGCGTTCGCCGGCATGGACGGGAGCGGCCAGTGCGGTGACGGCGACCGTCAGGCCGGCAAGGGTGGCGCGCAAGGTATCGAGCAATGGCTTGGTCATCGAAGAACCGTGATGTCTGCGGATGGGGAAGGTACCGCCCCGACGAACATCACGCCGCCACGGCCTCGGCCGTGCAGTGCCGTGCGATGAAGGCCTCGTGCGGCGGCATGGCGTCCACGCAACTGGATACGACGTTGCGCACGCCCTGCATGAACTGGCGAAGGTCCGCCTCGGGCATCTGGTCGACCAGCGCGTGGTAGCGCTCCGGCAGGATGCCCTGGCCGATCATCACCTGGACCCAGCTGACCAGGCCGAACATCTCGTTGCCGTCGCGGAAGAAGCTGCCGGTGTCGCGGAACAGCCGGATGTTGTCCTCCAGCGTGGTGGGGATGGACATCTCGCGGCATTGCTTCCAGAACGGCTCGTCGCGCTGCGTCGCGTGGTAGTGCAGGATCAGGAAATCGCGGATGCGTTCGGCCTCGACCGCCGATTGTGCATTGAAGCGCTCGCGCAACACCGGATGGCAGTCGCGCCGCGGCAGCAACGTCAGCAGCCGCATGACGCCGGACTGGATCATGAAGATGCTGGTCGATTCCAGCGGTTCCATGAAGCCGCTGGCCAGGCCCAGCGCCACCACGTTGCGGTTCCACGCCTGCTTGCGCCGGCCGGTGACGAAACGCAGAGGCCGCGGATCGCCCAGCGGCCGCCCGTCCAGGTTCGAAAGAAGCACGGCCGCCGCTTCGTCGTCGCTGACATGGTCGCTGGAATAGACCATGCCGTTGCCGGTGCGATGCTGCAGCGGAATGCGCCATTGCCAGCCGGATGCGCGCGCCGTGCAGCGCGTGTACGGCGTCGGCGGCCCGACCTTCTCGCAGGCCACCGCCAGCGCGCGGTTGCACGGCAGCCAGTGCGTCCACTCCTCGTAGCCGGAGTGCAGGGCCTGCTCGATCAGCAGGCCGCGGAAGCCGGAGCAATCGATGAACAGATCGGCCTCGATGCGCTCGCCGTTTTCCAGCACTACCGCTTCGACGAAGCCGTCGTCCGCGCGCAGCAGGGTCTGGGCGATCTTGCCTTCGGTGCGGCGCACGCCGCGCTTCTCCGCATAACCGCGCAGGTAGCGGGCATATCGGCCCGCGTCGAAATGATAGGCGTAGGCGATATTGGCCAGGGGCGAGGTCGCCGGCACGTCGCTTGCCGAGGTCATGAAGCGGCCGCGTGGCGCGGCGAAGGTGTTGAGTGAATACAGGCCGAGCTCGTCGGCCAGCCCCAGTTGGCGTGCGCGCAGCCAGTACTGGTGGAACGGCTGCATGCCCACGTCGTGGCCAAGGGTGCCGAAGCCGTGGATGTAGGAGTCGCCCACCCTGCCCCAGTCGTTGAACTGGATGCCGAGCTTGAAGGTGCCCTGGGTCTGGCGGACGAACTCGGCTTCGTCGATCTCGAGGAAGCGGTTGAACAGGCTCAGGTGCGGCACCGTCGCCTCGCCGACCCCGATCGTGCCGATCTCCTCGGATTCGACCAGTCGTATGGCGCAGTCGCGGCCGAGTACCTTGGCCAGCCCGGCGGCTGCCATCCAGCCTGCCGTGCCGCCACCGACGATGAGAATGGTCCGGATGTGATCGCTCATGGCATGCGCTTTCGACGAAAACGGAAACCTGGCGCGACCAGCGCTTGCCCGTCCCTGGAGCCGGCTGACCGCCGCCGCATAGGAGCAAGGCCTGCAAAGCAGGCCTTGCCATGGTACGACCGTACGACTGCCGCGGTCAGAACTTGATGTCTGCCGTGAGCTTGTACGTGCGTGGCACGCCGTAGATGTTGCCGATCGGGTTGTAGTACGGCTGGTACACACCGTTGTTGAAGACGTCGATCACGTCCGAGTAGTTCTTGAAGTTCAGGACGTTCAGCGCGTCGAACCGCAACTGCAGCACCAGTCCGTGTCCGAGCTCGAAGTTCTTGGTCGCCTGCAGGTCGATGTCGCGGTAACCGAAGATCGGACCGCCGATCAGGAACCTGCCCCCACCGCTGGGCGTAGCCGTCGCAGGCCAGGCATTGGCGTATTCGCCCTGCGGGCCGATCGGCTGCGCGCCGCAGTAGTTGGTGCCCTGGGCCTCGGGTGGCACACCGCAGATCGAGTTGTTGGGCGTCGGCGTGGCCAGCGTCAGTTTGCCCGCCAGCGTGATGCCCCATGGCACGTCGACCGAGCCGCTGACCACCAGGCGGTGCTTCGGCGCGGCGCTGGAGGTCTGGAACGGATAATCCTTGATGCTCGGCAGATCGAACGCGTAGCCGTCGGAGTACAGGCGGTTCTGCGTCGCGTGCGTATGCGTGTAGGAAATCGTCAGGCCCCAGCCGCTTTCGCGGGTGTAGGGCTTCTCCGCCGACACCAGCAGTTGCGTGTTGTAGTTGGTCTTGCCGTTGTCGAAGAGGATCAGGCTGCCGATGCCCGGCACGCCCGAATCGCCCCACTGGTTGGTGTTGGTGCCGTAGGTATAGAAGTGGCCGTTCGGATAGCGGTTGCCGAGCTGGCCGATGATGCCGTCGTACTGGATGATGCGCGCCAGCGTGACGCTGGTGTTCCAGTCACCCAGCTTGTTGCGCATGCCGAGGCTGAACTGGTCCGAGTACGGGGCCTTGATGTTGTTGTTGATCATGTCGACTTCGCTCACGCCCGATCCCAGGCCTTGCAGGTTGGCGGCGTCGAAGTACTTCGGATCCCACACGAAGCAGGACTGGTTGTCGGCCTGGCCGGGACCGCAGCCGTTGAGCCCGGCTGGATTCTCGAAGTAGATGTCCGGTTCGGACAGGGCGTTCTTGCTGTTCTCCAGCGAGATCACGTCGAACAGGTTGCGGTCGTACGCGCGGCCGGCGCCGCCGAAGATCACGTGCTGCTCGTCGGCGTTCAGGTCGTAGGAGAAGCCGAAGCGGGGCTGGATCTCGTTCCTCGGCGCCTTGCGGTTGTGGCCGTTGCTGATGTAGTCGGCGATGTTGACGCCGCCGGCCGCCAGGCTGTCGGCGTAGGAGTGGTCGATGGTCACCTCGCCGGTACCGTCGTTGACCTGGTAGGTCGGCGCGTAGATGGCATCGACGATCGGCTGCAGCGTCCGGTAGTTCAGGAACTGCGGCGATTTCTCGTAGTCCCAGCGCACGCCGAGGTTCAAGGTCAGCTTGTCGTTGACCTCCCAGTCGTCCTGGATGTAGGCGCCGAACTGCTTGTTCTCCGACACCGCGGTGAGCGGAAGGCCGGAATTGACCTTGCCGAACGTGACGCGATACGGGATCGATGCCGCGCCGTTCGGACCGACGTCGTAGAAATAGTTCGCGGCCGTCGAGCTGTCGCGGTCGGAGAGCGTGACCTTCTTGTATTTCACGCCCATCTTGACCACGTGGTCGCCATGCCACTCCAGGTCGTTGAAGGTCAGGTTGTCCTGGATTCCATTGCCCTTCTGCCGCGCCTCGAAGTACTGGCGAGGGTCCTGGCCGTTGATCAGCAGAACCTGCCCGACGGGGTCCGTCGCATTCCAGAAGTAGGTGGTCGCCGGCGCGTCCGTGATCGCCGAGGGCGAGTCCAGCGTGCTCTCGTAGGTCCACATCAGCTCGTTGAACCAGGCGTCGGCGCTGTGCTGCCAGCGCGCGTCCACGCGCTTGTCGTCGTTGCGGTAGTTGTAGTTCGCCGAGGGCGCCGTATCGATGTCGGCGCCGAAGATCTGCGTTTCCTTGCGGATCTTGGTGCTCAGTTCAAAACGGTCACGGTCGGTCGGCTCCCAGTCGATCTTGCCGAAGTACAGGTTCTCCTTGAACGGCAACGCGCTCGGGCCGAGCTGGCTGCGCACGTCCGGGGGAAGGAAGTTGTTGAATGGGACGCCGTTGTAGGTGCCGGCCGAACCGGTGGTGGTGGTCGGCGTGGAGAACTCCTTCGCTTCGTAGGTCACGAAGAAGTGCAACTTGTCCTTGATGATGGGGCCGCCGAAGGCGCCGCCGTATTCACGGCTGACACCCCGCGCCTTGTTGTGCGAGTCGGCCTCGGCGGGAGTCTCGGCGCGGAAGCGGTCGCTGGTGAAGGTCTCGAACGCCTCACCGTGAAACTCGTTGGTACCGGACTTGGTCTCGGCGGTGATCGCTGCCGAAGAGATCTGGTCGTATTCGGCCTTGTAGTTGGACGTGATGACGCGATACTCGCCGATCGCCAGCTGCGGGAACGGATTGCCGGCGTCGCCGTCATGGTTGGGACCCGCCTGACCAGCCAGGCCGCCGCCATGGATGTAGTTCTTCTGGCCGACGCCGTCGATGTAGACATTGACGTTGCTGCTGGGCTGGGAGCCGGCCTTGATGGAGGTCTTGCCGTTCTGCGTGCTGAAGGCCATGCCGGGCACGATGTCGGCGAACTCGAGGAAGTTGCGCGTGACCTGCGGAATGGTCGCGATCTGGCGCTGCGAAACGACGTTGCCGACTTCGGATGTCTTGACCTCCACCAGCGTGGTCGCGCTCACCGTCACGCCGGTCAGCGTGGTCGCATTGGCCGCCGAGGGAGCATTGCTGGGCGCAGCCGGCTGCTGCAGATCCAGCGTGGCAGTGGAAGCCACCGTCAGGGTGACGGTGCGTTCGGTGCCCGGACCCGCATCCACCTGGTAGGTGCCAGGCTGCAGTCCCGGCATCGCGTAGCTGCCGTCGGCGCCGGTGCGCGTGCGGCGCACGGAACCGGTGGCCACGTTGCGGGCGGTCACCTGGGTGTTGGCGGGACCGCTGCCGCGCAGCGTCGCGTTGGCGGTCTGCGCCCACAGCAGGTCCGGTGCGGCGGCAAGCGCCACCGCCGAGCCGGCGATCAGGCTGGCGAGCAGGCGTTTCTTAAAGCGCATCGTCGTGTTCATGGTTCCCCTCCCTCGAGGGCGCGTGCTGTTGGATGGTTGTTTCAGGCGGGTGATGCGATCGTGAGGTCCGCGCCGCAACTGCTACGTACGACGACCTCGCAGTCCAGGGTGTTGGCCAGATCGCCCGGTGGTTCGCCGGGGTCGAGCTGGCCGGCCAGGCGCTCCAGCGCGCTGCGGCCGAGATCCGCAATGCGCACGTGCACCGTGGTCAGCGGCGGCGTGAGGTAGCGCGCGATCGGGATGTCGTCGAAGCCGGCCAGCGCGATGTCCTGCGGAATGCGCAGGCCGGCGTCCTTGAAGGCGTACATGCAGCCCACCGCCATCATGTCGTTGGCGGCGAACACCGCGCGCGGGCGGACCTCGCGCTGGAGCAGCGCGATCGCGGCGGCGTGGCCGGATTCCTCGTTGAAGTCGCCAGGCACCACGTCCGGCGTCACGCCCGGTGCGTGCTGCGCCATCGCATCGCGATAGCCGCGCTCGCGTTCCTGCGCGTCGAAGTTGCCCGCCGGTCCGCCGATGAAGGTCACCTGCGGGTGGCCCGTGCGCAGCAGGTGGCGGGTCATCGCGTGGGCGCCGGCATAGTCGTCGATGTTGAGCGTGCGGTACGCCGGGTCGCGCACCGCGCTGTTGAGCAGCACGGTGGGCAGTTGTTCGGGCAGGTTGGCGTGCAGGAACGCGGCGTCCATGCGTGGCGACAGGATCAGCAGGCCGTCGACCCGGCCCTGCATCGCGCGCATCGCCGCGGCCGCCTCCTCGCTGCTGTCGTGCGAACTGGACACCAGCAGGTGCAGGCCGCGTGCGCGTGCGGCCTGGTCGATGCCGCGGATCAGTTCTGAGAAGAACTCGCCGTGCAGGTCCGGCAGGAGCGCGCCGATGGTGTGCGTGCGACGGGTGATCAGGCTGCGCGCCGCCACGTGCGGCACGTAGCGCAGGCGCGCGGCGATCTCGCGGATACGCGCGGTGGTTTCCGGCGTGACGCCGCGATGGCCGTTGAGCGCGCGCGATACCGATGCCACCGAGACCCCAGCCTCCCGTGCCACGTCTTTGATCGTTGCCATGTCCTTGTCCCCACCGTCCGTCGCGGCGGAACGTAAACGTTTTCATCGGGGAAAGTAAAGTTGCAGCGAAGCAAACGTTTTCATGGCCCTCCAGTGGCGACGAACCCGGCCGATAGCCTCTCGAAGGGAGCTTTCCGGTGCGTGCGCTGGTTCCCGGTTCGCCCGTTAAAACGCCATTAACCTGCGTTCCGCCAAGATGTTGCACATACTCTCGCTCCTTTGCCCGAACAAATTTCGGTAAATGGTTGATTTCACGATGATCGCGCTGCTCACCGCCGTCTTCTGCCTGGCCCTGCTGGCCGGTGCCGTCCGGCGCGTGCCGAACGGCCAGGTGCTCAGCCTGTATCGCGGCGGCAAGCGGCGGCGGCTGCTGCAGCCGGGCGTGCATTTCGTATTGCCGGGGCTGGACCGGGTCGGCCACCGCATCGATCTGGCCGGACAGGTGCTGCATTTCCAGGAACCGCTGGCCAGCGCGCACGACGTGCGCGGCACGGTGTACTGGCAGGTGCTGGAGCCCGAGCGCGCCGACGCCGTGTTCGACCAGGCCGAGCAACTGATCCGCGGCGGTGCGCTGGACGCGCTCAAGGACGAACCGGCCGCTGCGCAGGAGAATCGCCGCGACCTCGGCGGCCGGCTCAAGCAGCGCCTCAACGCCGCCCTGCGCGAGCGCGGCATGATGGTCACCCGGGTCGACCTCGACTTCGCCTGACCCCCGCGCTCTGGCTTCGGCTGCGCGCGCACCGGATACTGGGCGGCTCCCGCATGCGAGCGCGCCGATGAACTCTCCCAGCCTGCACGAACGCCTCGAACACGGCATCGCCGCGCTCGGCCTCGCGCTGCCGGCCGGCGCGGTCGACCGGTTGCTGGCCTACCAGGCCCTGCTGCAACGCTGGAACGGCACCTACAACCTCACCGCCGTGCGCGACCCGGCCGAGATGGTGACCCGCCACCTGCTCGACTCGCTGGCGATCCTGCCCTACGTGCAAGGCGACACGCTGGCCGACCTCGGCACCGGTCCCGGGCTGCCCGGCATCGTGCTGGCGATCGCCGCGCCGGGACGGCAGATCCTGCTGGTGGACTCGAACGGCAAGAAGGTGCGCTTCCTGCGCGAGGCGATCCGCACGCTCGGGCTCGAGGGCGTACGCGCGGTGCAATCGCGGGTGGAAGAGGTCGAGGGCTCGTTCGACTGCATCACCGCGCGCGCCTTCGCCAGCCTGGCCGACATGCTCGGCTGGGGCGGCCATCTGCTGGCGTCCGATGGCGTCTGGCTGGCGATGAAGGGCAAGCCGGCCGACGAGGAGTTGCCGGGAATTCCCGCCGGCTTCGAACTGCGCGCGCGGCATGCCCTGCACGTGCCCGGGCTGGAGGCCGAGCGGCATCTGCTGGTGCTCGGCCGGGCCTAGCCGCGGCGCCGCATGGCCGAGCCTTCCCCCGCGAACGCGGGGAAGGTGCCGACAGGCGGATGGGCGCGCTCTTGGGCGCGATGCCTGGGTGAGGCCTTCGTAAGGTTTCCCCCATCCGCCCTGCGGGCACCTTCCCCCGTCAACGGGGGAAGGAACCAGGCTTGGCTGGCCGTCATGCCGAGGGCCACCGCGCGACGCCGATGGGACTATGCTTGACCGGCGGCATCCCGCAGGAGCGCGTCGTGAAACATTTGCTCAGCCTTGCCCTGATCCTCGGCGCGACCGTCGCCTACGTGGCCGCGTCCGGTCCCCTGTTCTTCGGCGCGCCGCTGCTGGGCGCGCTGCTGCTGCTGGCAGGGATGGCCCTGGAAGTCGGCTTCTGGCGCCGGCTCCGGCGCGTCCGGGTGGCGCGCGCGCCGAGGCGCGCCTAGTCGTCCAGCGCCGCGCCGTTGCTGGCGATCACCTGCGCATAGAGCTTCGCGCTGGCCTTCGGCGTGCGCTTCTGCGTGGCGAAATCCACGTGGTACAGGCCGAAGCGCTTGGCGTAGCCGAGCGACCATTCCAGGTTGTCCAGCAGCGACCAGGCGTAGTAGCCCTTCAGGTTCACCCCGGCTTCGATCGCCGCATGCAAGGCCTTCAGGTGCTTGCGCAGGTAGCCGGTGCGCAGCGGATCCTCGAGCACTTCGCCCTCGGCGACGGGCGGGTCGTAGAACGCCGCGCCGTTCTCGGTCACGTACAGCGGCAGGTCGCCGTAGCGGCCCTTGAACCAGGTCAGCGTGTCGGTGAGGCCCTGCGGATAGACCTCCCAGCCGGTCTCGGTGTAGGTCGCCTGCGGCTGGCGTACCGGCGAGGCCTTGAGCGGGTACTGGGCCGGATCGTGACGGACCACCGCCCGGGTGTAGTAGTTGATGCCGACGAAGTCGGGCCTCTGGCAGGTCAGCTCGAAATCCCCGGCGGGGAAGTCCGGCCAGGCGTCGCCGAAGATCTCCTTCAGTTCCGGCGGATAGCTGCCCAGCAGCGCCGGGTCGGCGAACTGCTCGTTCATGTAGGCATGCGCGCGGCGGGTGGCGGCCAGGTCCTCCGGGCTTTCCGTCGCCGGGTACTTGGGCTCGATGTTGAACACCACGCCGACCTGGTGCCGGCCATGCGCGCGGTAGGCCTGGATGCCGGCGCCGCTGGCGCGCATCAGGTTGTGCGCGGCGAGCGGCGCCTCGTACTTGCTGCGATGGCCCGGCGCCACGCCGCCGAGCAGGTAGCCGCCGTCGGTCACCACCCAGGGTTCGTTGAGCGTGGTCCAGTGCTTCACGCGGTCGTCCAGCGCCTTGAACATCACTTGCGCGTACTCGGCGAACCAGTGGGCGATGTCGCGGTTGAGCCAGCCGCCGCGATCGTCCAGCGCCGCCGGCAGGTCCCAGTGGAACAGCGTGGCGTGGGGCGCGATGCCGCTTTCCAGCAGCTCGTCGACCAGCCGCGAGTAGAAGTCCAGCCCCTTCGGGTTGACCCGCCCGGTGCCCTCGGGCAGCACGCGCGCCCAGTTGATCGAGAAGCGGTAGCCGGCCAGGCCCAGCGCCTTCATCAGCTGCACGTCTTCCCTGTAGCGGCGGTAGTGGTCGCAGGCGACGTCGCCGGTGTCGCCGTTGTGCATCATCCCCGGCGTGTGCGCGAAGCGTTCCCAGATGCTGGGGCCGGCGCCATCGGCCAGCGGCGAGCCCTCGATCTGGTACGCCGAAGTGGCGGCGCCCCAGAGGAAATCGTCGGGGAAGCGGTAACTGCGGGTCATGGCGGGAACTCGCGGCCGGGGAGGCGTTGGATGTAAACGATTACGCGGGCAGAATAACCGAAAAGGTCGAGCCCGCAGACCGCTATCGCCGCCGCGCCCCGGCGCCGAGGACACCGAATGGCCACCGTTCGCCTGGACAACGTGCGCAAGGTCTACCCCAACGGCCACGTCGCGGTGGAAGAAGCCAGCTTCGAGGTCGGCGACGGCGAACTGATGGTGCTGGTGGGGCCTTCCGGCTGCGGCAAGACCACGCTGCTGCGGATGATCGCAGGCCTGGAGACGATCAGCGCCGGCACGCTCAGCATCGGCGGCCGCGTGGTCAATGAGGTCGCGCCGAAGGAGCGCGACATCGCCATGGTGTTCCAGAACTACGCGCTCTACCCGCACATGAACGTGGCCGAGAACCTCGGCTTCGGGCTGAAGCTGCGTGGCCACCCGCGCGCGGAGATCGAGCGGCGCGTGCGCGAGGCCGCGTGTCTGCTCGGGCTGGAGGCGCGGCTGGATGCGCGGCCGGCCGCGCTGTCCGGCGGCCAGCGCCAGCGCGTGGCGCTGGGCCGCGCGCTGGTGCGCAACCCGAAGGTGTTCCTGCTGGACGAGCCGTTGTCCAACCTCGATGCCAAGCTGCGCCTGGCGATGCGCGTGGAGATCGCGCGCCTGCACCGCCAGCTCGGGGCGACCATGGTGTACGTCACCCACGACCAGGTCGAGGCGATGACGCTGGGCCAGCGCATCGTGGTGCTCGACGGCGGGGTGATCCAGCAAATCGACACGCCGATGGCGCTTTACGAACGGCCGGCCAACCTGTTCGTGGCCTGCTTCCTGGGCAGCCCGGCGATGAACCTGCTGCGCGGCATCCTGCAGGGCGACGGAAGCGGCCTGGCGCTGGCGACCGCGCACGGCCGCATCGCCCTGGGCGAGCCACCGCAGGCCGGTTCGCTCGGATCCTGGCTGGGACGCGAGCTGGTGCTGGGCCTGCGCCCGGAAGACCTGCAGCCGGCCGATGCCCGCCGGCCGGCCCGCCTCGAGGCCCGGCTGGAACTGCCCGAGCCGGTCGGCAACGAAATCTTCCTCAACCTGCGCCACGGTCCGCTGGCGCTGGTCTCGCGGGTGCCGCCGCAGCCGCTGCCCGAACCCGGAAGCATGCTGGCGCTGGGCTTCGCGCCCGACCGGCTGCATTTCTTCGAGGCCGACGGCGGCGCGCGGATTGCGTGACCGCGGCCGGGGTCGCCCGCGGCGCCGGACCCACTACACTAGGTCCCTTTCCGCGTCACCGGAAGCTATCGACCCATGGCCCGCATCATCGCTGTCGCCAACCAGAAGGGCGGCGTCGGCAAGACCACGACGGCAGTCAATCTCGCGGCGGCGCTCGCGGCCGCCAAGCGCAAGGTGCTGCTGGTCGACCTGGACCCGCAGGGCAACGCGACCATGGCATCGGGCGTGGACAAGCGCGAGGCCAAGCCCAACGGTTGCGAGGTGCTGCTGGACGAATCGCCGATCGAGCGCGCCATCGTCACCACCGAGGCGCACTACGACCTGCTGCCGGGCAACGGCGACCTGACCGCCGCCGAGCTCAAGCTGATGGACGCGATCGCGCGCGAGAGTCGGCTCAAGGAGCAACTGGCCAAGATCAGCGACAAGTACCAGACCATCCTGATCGACTGCCCGCCCTCGCTGCACCTGCTCACGCTCAACGCGCTGGCAGCGGCCGACGGCCTGCTGATTCCGGTGCAGTGCGAGTACTTCGCGCTGGAAGGGCTCTCCAGCCTGCTGGAGACGGTCAAGGCGGTGCGCCAGCGGCTCAATCCGAAACTCGAGATCGAGGGCCTGCTGCGCACCATGTACGACGTGCGCAACAACCTCGGCAACGAAGTCTCTGCGCAGCTGACCCAGCACTTCGGCGACAAGGTGCTGCGCTCGATCATCCCGCGCAACGTGCGCCTGGCCGAGGCGCCCAGCCATGGCCAGCCGATCCACCTGTACGACCGCAGCTCGCGCGGCGCGATCGCCTACATCGGCCTGGCCGGCGAGATCATCCGCCGCGAACGCGGCGCGCAGGCCGCCGTGGCCGCGCTCAACGACATGCACGACACCGGCGCGGCGCTCGACACCGCCGCCGACATCCACCAGGAGTAACCATGGCCGCCGCGAAGAAACGGGGACTCGGCCGCGGGCTGGACGCGCTGCTCGGCGGCGACGGCGCCGGCACCGCATCGCCGCTCGAGCAGGAGGGCGAGCTGCGCAGCTTGGCCGTCCAGCAGATCCAGCCGGGCAAGTACCAGCCGCGCCGGCACTGGAACGAGGAGGCGCTGGACGAACTGGCCGCCTCGATCAAGGCGCAGGGCCTGATCCAGCCTGTCGTGGTGCGCGCGATCGGCACCAACCGCTACGAGTTGATCGCCGGCGAGCGCCGCTGGCGCGCGGCGCAACGCGCGCAGATGAGCGAGATTCCCGCGCTGGTCAAGACCGTCGACGAGGCCGCCGTGCCGGCGATGGCGCTGATCGAGAACATCCAGCGCCAGGACCTCACGCCGCTGGAAGAAGCCGATGCGCTCAAGCGCCTGATCGACGACTTCGAGCTCACCCACCAGCAGGCGGCCGACGCCGTGGGCCGCTCGCGCGCGGCCGTGTCGAACCTGCTGCGCCTGATCGACCTGCCCGCTTCGATCAAGAAGCTGCTGGACGAGGGCAAGCTGGAGATGGGCCACGCCCGCTGCCTGCTGACGCTGGACGAGGGCATCGCCGTGCCGCTGGCGCGCCAGGCCTCGACCCTGGGCTGGAGCGTGCGCGAGCTGGAGGATGCCGCCCGCCGCGCCCAGGCCGCGCCGAAGGGCAAGGCCAAGGGCGGCGCGCGCGATCCCAACATCGATGCGCTGGAACGCGAGCTGGGCGAGCGCTTCGCTACCCGCGTGGAGCTCGCGCAGGGCCGCGGCGGCCGCGGCAAGCTGGTGATCCACTACCACAGCAACGACGAGCTCGACGGTATCCTGGGCAAGCTGCGCTGACACTTCGGACGCCTGAAAGATGAAACGGCTTGCCCCGGTCTTCTCGAAGGTGGATCCCAGACAGCGACAGTTCGAGGCGCTCACCCGCGCGCATGCCGGCGACCTGTACCGCTTCGCCTACTGGCTGTGCGGGCAGGACGCACTGGCGCAGGACCTGGTGCAGGAAACCCTGCTGCGCGCCTGGAAGAACCTCGACGCGCTGCGCGAGGCCGAGGCCGCCAAGCCCTGGCTGCTGACCATCCTGCGCCGCGAGCACGCGCGCCTGCACGAACGGCGCAATTTCGACACCACCGAACTGGACGACGACCTTGCCGAAGACGCTGCCTGGGCCAGCCCCGAACGGCACGGCGATGCCGCCCAACTGCGCGAGGCCATGCACAAGTTGCCGCACCGATACCGCGAACCGTTGCTGCTGCAGGTGCTGGGCGGTCTGAGCTGCGAGGAGATCGCCGCCGAACTGGGCCAGCAGCCGGGCGCGGTGATGACCCAGTTGTTCCGTGCGCGGCAGAAGCTCAAGGCCATCCTGCACGGCGAACGCGCGGAGGTGCAGCATGGACTGTCTTGAGTTCCGCCGCCGCCTGGGCGCCGAGCCGCACGGCCGCGATCCGGACATGCTCGCCCATCGCGAGACCTGCCCCTCCTGCGCCGCGGCGTGGGAGAAGGCGCAGCGCTTCGAGCAGTCCCTGCACGGCGCGTTCGAGGTGCCGCTGCCCGAAGGCCTGGCCGAGCGCGTGCTGCTGGCGCAGGCCACCGGCGAGCGACAGCGCCACGTGCGCCGCCGCCACATCGCGCTGGGGCTGGCCGCCTCGCTGCTGATCGTGCTGGGCGGCGGCGGCATTGCCTGGCGCCAGGCGCAGGCGCGCGCGTTGCCGACGCTGGCGGTGGCGCACATGCCCGGCGAGATCGGCGCGCTTGCACTCACCCGGCCGCTGGCATCGGCGCCCGTCGCCGCTGCCTTCGCCGAACGGCACGCCGCGCTGCGCGGCCCGTTGCCGGACGACACCACCTACGTGCACGTCTGCGACGTCGGCCCGTTCCACACGGTCCATCTGGTCAGCCGTCCGGACGGCCAGCCGGTGGTGGTGCTCTACGTGCCGGCCCGGCAAAGCACGGCGCGCCGCGACTTCCGGCGCGACGGCTGGTTCGGCCGCGAGGTGCCGCTGGAGCACGGCACGCTGGTGATGCTCGCCAACCGCCAGGATCGCAGCGCGTTCGACACGGTGGAGCAGGGCTGGCGCGTGGCCATCGACGGACTCGGGCAGGGTCGCGTCAGCGAACTGTGAGCCTCTCGGTCGCCGGGAGACGGCGGCCGATCCCGGTCATCGACATCCTCGTTGCCGACGGCATGCCATGGCAAAGACCCACGACCACCTCGTACAGGTCGACGACGCGGCGAACTGCATCCGCGTGTTCCGCGTCATGCCCGACGGCGCGCACGTGCTGTTCGCCGAGTACGCGCTTCCGGCCGACCAGCACGGCTGGACCGACAGCGTCGCGGCACTGGCCCGCGCGCTGGGCGAAGACCTGCTGATGGACGCGCCGATTCCGAGGCAGCGGTACTCCCTGTAGCCATCGGATTGACCGCCGGCGACGGAACGCGCCCGCGTCTCAGCCCAGCCGGCGGCCCGGCAGCCAGCGTACGGCCAGCGCATCGAGCGACCAGCGGCCGGCTCCCAGCGCGAGCAGCGCCAGCAGCATCAGGCCCCAGGCCTTGTGGTCGTTGAAGTCGCCGCCGACGAAGCCTTGCCACAGGCCGTCCGGCCACAGCGCCGGGTACGAGACCACCGCGACGATGTTGTAGACGAACAGCACTGCCGCGACCACGCGTGTGCCCAGGCCCAGCGCGAGCAGCCAGGGCAGCACCAGTTCGGTCCAGGTGGCCAGCGTGGCGGCGATGGCCGGAGCGAGCAGCGGCACCTGGTACTCGTTGTCGAACAGATAGGCGGTACCGGAGGGGTCGTCCCACTTGACCACCCCGGCGCGCCAGAACGCCAGCGCCACGAACAGGCGCAGCAACAGCAGCGCCAGCGGCGCGAGGTGATCGAGCGAGGCGGTGAAGCGGGACCAGCGGACGACGACGGTACGGGCATTCATGCGGAAGTCTCCTCGGAAGCGTTGACGACGGCGGCGATCAGGCCGTGTTCGAGCAGCGGGGCGAGCAGCTCCTGCGGTGCGGTGCCGGACGCGTTCGCCCAGGCGGCCGCCAGGCGCTCGCCGGCCAGCAACGCGCGCACGAAACTGGCCAGCGCGGAATCGACTGCGCGCATGGCGACGCCGTCGCCGGCGCGCCAGAGCAGCACGTGTTCGCCCGCGCCGTTCGGTGCGACGGCAGGCGCGAGGTCCATGGCGTAGCGCCACAGGCCGAGCACCGGCACGGCGGACGAACACAGGCGCAGGTGCGGTTGCAGGCGCACGGCCGCGTTGGTGGCGGCGGCCAGCGCGAGGACCAGCGCGAACGGGTCGGCAACGTCGCCGGACGCGGCCAGCGCCACCTCCTGGCGCAGCCATTCCAGCCGCGCCACCTCCGCCACCCAGGCATGCGCGGTCAGCTCCGGCTGGGCGACGAGGAAACCGGGTAAGTCGGCGCCGTACGCCTGCAGGTTGCCGCTGGCGCTGCCGATCCAGGCGGCATGGCGCGTGGCCAGACCATCGAAGCAGTCCTCGCCGAGCAGGCGGACCGTCGCGGGAAAGCTGGTCGCCAGCGCCTCGACGTGGATGGCCAGGTTGGCGTGCCGGTAGATGCGCAGGCGCGCGGCCGGATCAATGCCGCGTGCGGCGATCCATGGCGCCAGCGCATCGCCGTCGCCCTCGACCAGCGCGGCGCCGAAGGCGCGCTGCAGCTCACGCAGGGAGGGCGGCATCGGCATGCAGGATCTCCATGGCCAGGCGCGCCTCGTCCTCCAGCACGCCGAAGTCGGGCAGGTGCTGGTCCCATTCGATCAGCGTGGGCTTGCGTCCGAAGCGCGCGACCGCGTCGGCGTAAAGCGCCCACACGGCCGGATCGACGCGGGCGTCATGCGAGTCGATCAGCAGCGGCCCGCCCAGCCCGTCCTTGCGGGTGAAGCCGGCCAGGTGCAGTTCGCCGATCGTGGCCGGATCGAGCGCGGCGAACAGGCGCTGCGGATCCGACCCGTGGTTGATGTGGTTGACGTAGACGTTGTTGACGTCCAGCAGCAGGCCGCAGCCGCTCTCGCGCGCCAGCGCGGCGAGGAACTCGCCCTCGCCGAGCGTCGAATGGGTGAAGTGCACGTAGCTGGAGACGTTCTCCAGCAGCACGCGGCGGCCGAGCGTGTCCTGCAGTTGCCGCACGCGCGAGGCCATCAGCGCGAGCGCCTCCTCGGTATAGGGCAGCGGCAGCAGGTCGTTGAAGTGGCGCCCGTCGACGCGGCCCCAGCACACGTGCTCGGACACCAGCGCGGGCTCGACGCGGTCGACCAGCGTGCGCAGCGCGGCCAGGTGGTTGGCGTCGAGCGGCGCGGTCGAACCGAGCGCCAGGCCCACGCCGTGCAGGCTGACCGGGTAATCGCGGCGCACGGCGTCGAACGCATCCCACAGCGCGCCGCCGGCGCAGAAGAAGTTCTCGCTGTGCACCTCGAAGAACGGCACCGGCGGGCGCTGCGCCAGCACGTGCGCCAGGTGCGCCGGCCGCAGCCCGATCCCGACCGCGGTCGGGATCGGCTGCGCACGCGTGGCGTGCGATGCGGTCACGCTCAGCCCTTCTTCATCATCATGCCGTCGCCCGGCTGCAGCGAGCCGTCGGCGAGCTTCTGGCACAGCCCCGCGGGTACCGCCACGAAGGCCTGCGGATCGCGCGCCCTGGCGTCCTGGCCGGCGCAGGAATGGCCCGGCGACTGGCAGTCGTTCTTGTGCGCGGCGTTGACGCCGTAGCACTTCTCCATGCCGTTGTGGCCGGCCATCTTGTCGGCCGCATGGGCGTTGCCGGCGACGCCGAGGCCGCCGGCGGCGAGCAGGGTGAGCAGGGCCGAGGCGACGAGGGAATGCGATTGCATGGGCTTGATCTCCGTTGGGCCGGACCATTCCGGCTGCACGAGGAGACCGACCCTTCCGGGATTTCCTTACAACCGTCCTGCGCCCGGCCGGCGCATCGGCGATAATCGCCGCCCAACGTTTCCCCGGACTGGCCCCATGCCCGAGCTTTCCGTCGTCGTGCCCGTGTTCAACGAGCGCGACAACATCCCGCCGCTGCTTGCCGAGATCGCCGCCGCGCTGCGCGGCACGGC
Source organism: Frateuria sp. YIM B11624 (assembly GCF_049727805.1). Lineage (NCBI taxonomy): Bacteria > Pseudomonadati > Pseudomonadota > Gammaproteobacteria > Lysobacterales > Rhodanobacteraceae > Frateuria > Frateuria sp. YIM B11624. The sequence goes on along the minus strand of NZ_JBCNYA010000006.1, from coordinate 36,524 downwards.
CGACTTCGAGATCGTCTACGTGGACGACGACTCCACCGACGACAGCCGCGCCGTGCTGGCCGCGCAGAAGGCCAGCTATCCGGAACTGCGCGTGCTGCATCACGTCAGCCGCAGCGGCCAGAGCACCGCGGTGTGCAATGGCGTGCGCGCGGCACGCGGTGCGTGGATCGCCACCCTCGACGGCGACGGCCAGAACGATCCGGCCGACATCCCCAGGCTGCTGGCCGCGCGCGCCGCGGCCGCGCCGGACGTCAAGCTGTTCGCCGGCTGGCGCACCACGCGCCGCGACAGCTTCAACAAGCGCATCTCCTCCAGGATCGCCAACGCGGTGCGCTCGCGCATGCTCAAGGACGCCACGCCCGACACCGGCTGCGGCCTCAAGCTGTTCGAGCGCGAGACCTTCCTGCGCCTGCCCTACTTCGACCACATGCACCGCTACCTGCCGGCGCTGGTGCGCCGCGCCGGCTACGCCAGCCAGAGCGTTCCGGTGGGCCATCGCCCGCGCACCGCCGGTACGTCGAAGTACGGCATGCTCGATCGCCTGTGGGTCGGCCTGGCCGACCTGCGCGGCGTCGCCTGGCTGATGCGCCGGGCCAAGGTCACGCGCGTCGAGGAGCTGTAAGGGCGCAGGTCGATCGTAGGGTGGGCTTCAGCCCACCGCGGCGTGCGTGGATGGTGGGCTGAAGCCCACCCTACGCCGTCCTACGGGGTGTTCACCCGTCAGGCGTAAGCTTTGCGATGTGTTCCTTCGAAGGGGGATGCCATGAGCCTGACCGTCAAGCGCGTCTACGACCCGCCGTCGCCGAAGGACGGCTATCGCGTGCTGGTCGACCGCCTGTGGCCGCGCGGACTGAAGAAGGACGCGGCTGCGCTCGACCTGTGGGTGAAGGAGGTCGGCCCCTCGCGCGAACTGCGCCAGTGGTTCGGCCACGAGCCGACGCGCTGGGAGGGCTTCCGCCATCGCTACGCGGGCGAGCTCGACGCTGCGCCGGACACCTGGCACGGGCTGGCCGAGAAGGCCCGGCGCGGCCGCGTCACGCTGCTGTTCGGCGCGCGCGACGAGGAACACAACAACGCCGTGGCGCTGAAGGCCTACCTGGAAGGCTATCTCGCCGCGCACGGTCCGCACTGAGCGGACGGAGGCTAGTCGCGCGTGGCGTCGAACCGTTCGAGCGCCTCGCGGGTGCGCATGCGGCCCAGCTCGATCAGCTCGCTGGCGCGATAGAACTCGTAGGTGGCGGCCGCGTCGCGCGGCAGCTCGATCAGCAGGTCCGGCTCGTACGCGGCCAGGCGCAGCCGCGAGAGGTTGGACTGCATCAGGTCCATCGCCTGGGTCAGCAGCGCCAGGGCGCCGGGTTCGTGGACCGGCGGCGACTTGTCCTCGCCGTGGGCGAACAGCTTGCCCAGCCAGCCCGGCGGCGAAGACGGGCTGGCCGCGGCGTCCTGCTCCGGGCTGCGCCGTTCGGTCGGGCCGTCCAGGCTGATCGCGAACAGGAAATCCGCGCGCTCGCGGATCAGCGGCGTCACCGGCACCGGGTTGAGCAGCGCGCCGTCGACCAGCCGGCGTCCGTCGATCGTGTGCGGGCGAAAGATGGTGGGAATGGCGATCGAGGCGCGGATGGCGTCGAACAACTGGCCGCGGGTGAGCCATACCTCGCGCTCGCGGTCGATGTCGGTGGCCACCGCGGTGTAGGCGAGCGGCAGGTCCTCGATGCGCGCGTCGCCGATCAGCGTGCGCAGGGTCTCGATGATCTTCTCGCCCTTGATCAGCCCGCCGCGGAAGGTCCAGTCGACCAGCCGCAGCACGTCGAAGCGGGCCAGCTTGCAGACCCAGTCGCGATAGACGTCGAGCTTGCCCATCGCGTAGATGCCGCCGATCAGGGCGCCCATCGAACTGCCCGCGATGGCGCCGATGCGGAAGCCCTGGCGCTCCAGTTCTTCGATCACGCCGATGTGCGCAAGCCCTTTCGCGCCGCCGGCGCCCAGCGCCAGCGCGACGGTCGGTTGGCCCGGCGCGTCCGTATCGACGGCGTCCGTGGCGGCATCCGTATCGGGGGGACGGCTCATGCGGTGGCCTGGCGAGGGCGGTTCCTCACGATACGTTAGCGTGTGCCTGTGGTGAAGTCTGCGGTCCGGCGACCACGGCCGTTATGATGGTCCGTCGGCGTTCGCGCCAGAAGACGAGGCAGCCGTAAGGAAACCATGCCAGCCGATACCCGCCTGAATGTCCCGCTCCGCACGCCGGCCCCGGGCACCTCCTCGCGCTGCCGCGGAGCGCGCGCATGAGCTGGCAGGCGTGGGCCACGGTGGCGATCATCATCGGCGCGATGGCGCTGTTCGCCAGCGAGAAGGTGCGCATCGACCTGGTCGCCCTGCTGGTGCTGGCGGCGCTGGTGGTGCTGCGAATCGTCACGCCGGAGGAGGCGCTGTCCGGCTTCAGCAACGAGGCCACGGTCACCGTGGCGGCGATGTTCGCCTTGAGCCTGGGCATCGAGCGCTCCGGCGCGCTCGAGCCGCTGACGCGCCTGCTGATGCGCATCCGCAAGCCCTGGCTGCTGACCTTCGCGATGATGCTGGCGATCGCCCCGCTGGGCGCCTTCGTCAAGAACATCGCGCTGGTCGCCACCTTCCTGCCGCTGGCGCTGCGCGTGTGCCAGCGCACCGGCACCTCGCCCGCGCGCGTGTTGATGCCGATGGCCTACGCCGCGCAGATGGGCGGCGTGTGCACGCTGATCGGCACCTCTTCCAACCTGCTCGCCGACAGCCTGGCGCAGAAGCACGGATTGCCGCCCTTCGGCGTGTTCGAGTTCACCAAGATGGGTGCGCTGCTGGCGGTGGCCGGCATGGCCTACCTGATGCTGATCGGGCGCAGGCTGCTGCCCAAGCAGATCGACGCCGCGCTGCCGGAGGGCGGCGAGGTCGGCAAGTACGTCACCGAGCTGGTGGTGGGCGAGGATTCGCCGCTGGTGGGAACGCGCATCGCCGACGCGCAGCTGGGCGACAAGTACGGCGTCTACCCGTTGGAACTGCTGCGCGGCGAGCGGCGCATGTGGTCGCCGCGCGAGCAGCAGCTGGCGGTGGGCGACGTGCTGCTGGTGCGCGGCGACTGGGACAAGATCGAGGATTTCCAGCGCCGCACGCGCCTGCGCAACGCGCCCGAGCAGCACTACGCGCGCGAGGACGATCGATCCCGCGTGCTGGCCGAGCTGATGGTCGCGCCGGGCAGCCCGGCCGAGGGCCGGCGCCTGTCGGAACTGGGCCTGGACTGGCGCTACCGCGCCACCGTGCTGGCGGTGCACCGGCGCGGCCAGGTGCTGCGCGACAAGCTGAGCAACACGGACCTCGCGGTCGGCGACGTACTGCTGGCGCTGGTCGACGAGGGCGGCATGCCGAAGCTGCGCACCGACGACGCCTTCATCGTGCTGTCCGAGCGCGACGACGCGCGCGGCAGCATGCGCAAGGCGTGGGTGGCCGCGGCGATCATGGTGGCGGTGGTGGTCGCCTCGGGCCTGCACTGGCTGCCGATCCCGATCGCCGCGCTGTGCGGCGCCACCGCGATGGCGCTGACCGGCTGCTTCGGCCGCAAGGACATCTACGAGGGCATGGACTGGAAGATCATCATCCTGCTCGGCGCGATTCTGCCGCTGGGGCTGGCGATCGAGAAGACCGGACTGTCCACCGTGGTAGTGGCAGGCGCGATGGGCCTGGTCGGCAACCACGGGCCGCTGGCCGCGTTGTTGATGGTGTACCTGTTGACCGCGCTGCTGACCGAACTGATGGGACACAACCCGTCGGTGGTGCTGATGGTGAGCATCGCGGTGACCGTGGCGCATGCGGCACACGCCGATCCGCGGCCGTTCGTGGTGGCGGTGGCCTTCGCCGCGGCGACCTCGTTCGCCACGCCGGTGGGCTATCCGACCAACACGATGGTGTATTACGCCGGTGGCTACCGCTTCACCGATTTCATGAAGGTGGGCATTCCGCTGATCATGCTGTTCTGCGCGCTGTCGATGTGGTTGATTCCGCAGCTCTGGCCGTTCCATCCGTAGGCGGCGGGGCTGGCGGGAGTGACCACATGATGGCGGGGCCGCGGCCAGGTTTTCGGACGCTTTTCCGCGAGCCCCGGCCCCTCACCCAAACCCTCTCCCCGGAGGGGCGAGGGCTTCGGGGCGCGGCTAGCGGGGGGCTTGCTGGTAGCCGCCCAGCGCCATGTGCAGCAGGCTCTTCATCTCCTCGCGCAGCGGCAGCGGCGCCACCACCTCGGCGTCCGGGCCGTACTTGAGCACGTCCATCAGCAGCTCGCGCGACTTCGAATACGGCACTTTCAGTTCGTAGCGGCCATCCGGCAGCCACTCGCCCTTCTGCTGCGAATGCCAGTGTTCGTCGGCGACCCAGCGCGCGGCGTGGGCGGAGAAGCGGATCGTCGCCCAGGCCTTGGGCTTGCCGGCGAAGATGCCGTAGCTGGAGGCGAGCAGTTCGTTGAGGTCGGTCTCCGGCACGTCGATCGCGGGTTCGTCCAGCGCGTGCGCGTCGCGGATGCGGTCGACCGCGAAGCTGCGCAGCGCCTCGCGGTCGTGGTCCCACACGTCCAGGTACCAGTTGTCGCGGTAATGGGTCAGGCGCTGCGGCGAGACGGTGCGCTTGCTGTCCGAGTCGGTGGTGCGCGCGCGGTAGGAAAAACGCAGGCGGTTGCGCTCCAGCACGGCGCCGGCGACCACGCGGAACGCCTGCTGGTCGAGCTTGCGCTCGCCCCAGGGAATCACGCGGATGCGCTCGATCGGCAGCGCCTTGTCCTTCTCCTGGCCGGTCAGCAGGCGCTCGATGCGCGCCTTGAACGGCGCCAGCGCGCCGGCCAGCACGCCCGGGCCGGAGCGGCCGATCAGCTCGTTGAGTGCCAGCAGCGCGGCCAGCTCGTCGGAGGTCAGCCACAGGCCGGGCAGCTCGAAGCGCTCGCCTTCGCCCACCTCGTAGCGGAACGCCGCCTGGTCGGTGCCGGCGCTTTCGATCGGCGCGCCAAGCCCGTCGCGCAGGAAGGCGACGTCGCGGTACAGCGTGGCCCGCGAACATTCCAGTTCGTCCATCAGCCGCGCCAGCGGGACCGGGTAATGCGCCGATTTGAGAAGTCGGTGCAGGGTCAGAATGCGTTCGTAGCGATCCATGGCATACCGCAGGGGTGGGAGCTTTGTGTAGCATGGGTACGGCCCGCGGCGGCCGCAAGTCCGTCGCACGGCCCGGTGCATGCGCCGGGTCGCGGTTTTTCCCCAGCCGCCGAGCCTTTCGATGTGATGCATCCGTCCAGCGACATGCAGGCCTGCGTCCCGACCGCCGCAGCGGACGAGCGGGCCTACCCGCTGCCGCCGGCCTATCCGGCCGCGCTGCTGCGCATGCTGGCGCTGTCCGGCTACGGCCTGTGGATGCTGTTGGGGCTGGCGCTGGCGCTGGGCATCTACCGCGGCGGCCGCAGCGAGGCGCTGGTGCCGCTGGCGCTGGGCGCGGTCTTCGTCAGCGGCGGGCTGCTGGTCGCCTGCCTGCATCTGCCGGGCCTGTCCGACTGGCATGGCTGGTTTCCTGCGCGGCGCAGCCGGCCCACGCGCGAGGCGCTGCTGGCGTTGGCGGCGTACCTGCCGATGCTGGCGGTGGGCGGCCTGGTGCGCGGCGACAACACGTTCTGGGCGACCCGCGTGGCAGGCGCCGCGCTGGCACTGTGCAGCATCGCCAGCCTGGTCTACACCGTGCACAGCTATCGCCGGCGGCTGCCGGAGACCGTACTGCGCCGCTCGGCGCAACTGCCGGTGAGCCGGTTGGTGGCGGCCTGGTATGCCGGCGGGCTTTGGCTTTGGCTCTGCCTGGCGGCGCAGGACGGCGCCGTGCACGCCGCCGGCACGCGGCCCTGGATCATGGTGCTGCTGGTGCTGGCGCTGTTGCTCGGACTGATCGAGGGCCTGCGCTGGCAGGCGCTCAATCCGTCCGAGGGGCGGGCGTCGTCCCAGCGCATGCGCGGACGCACTGCGCGCTTCGTCGCGGCGCTGCTCACCTATGCGGTACCCAGCCTGGCCCTGCTGGTGGTGGACCTGGCGGATGCCGGCGTGTCGCTGGTGGCGCTGGCGGCGGTCAGTTGCCTGCTCGGCCGTGCCATCGAACAGCGTGCGTACGAGTCCGCGCTCGCGCGGCTTTGCCGCGGCGAGCGCGCGGCCGGTCCGGGCGTCTAGGCGTCCGGACCGGCGGGTGCACGTTCACTGCGAGTTCAATCCGCCGCATTAAGGTGGCGGCCTTTCCTGCCCACCCCCCATCCATGGATCGCCCGATGAACAAGACCCTGATCGCTGCCGTGTGCCTGCTGGCCTTCGCCGGCGTGGCGCAGGCGCAGGACGCCGGTGCGCCCGCCACCGACTCCGCCACCGACAACGGCGGCTGGAGCGGCTCGGGCGAGTTCGGCTTCGCCTCGGCGCGCGGCAACTCGCGCACCGAGAACGTCAACGCCAAGCTCGGCCTGAACCAGGAAAACGAGTACTGGAAGAACAACTTCTTCCTCAATGGCATGCGTTCCAAGGGCGAAGTCAGCGTGGTGGATGCCGATACCGGCGCCACGGTCGACCGCTTCAGCACCACCGCCAACCGCTACGACGCCGGCGCCTCGGTCGGCTACAAGCTCGACCCGCGCAGCTACATCGTGGGCGCCGGGCGCTACGAGCACGACGATTTCGGCGCCAACCTGTGGCAGGGCATCTTCTCGCTGGGCTACGGCTACATCGCGCTGAAGAACGAACGCACCGAGCTCTCCTTCGAAATCGGCCCCGGTTACAAGCGCTATCGCCCGGCCGACACCACCGTGCTGGTGGGCGAGGAAACGGTCAAGGTGCGCCAGCCCACCGAGAGCGAGGTGGTCGGCCGCGGCTTGATCAACTTCAAGTACCGGCTGACCGACAACACCGCCTTCGAGGACACGCTGCTGGTCGAAGCGGGCTCGAAGAACAAGTACTACCAGAACGATGCGGGCCTGTCGGTCAGCATGACCAAGAAGATGGCGCTCAAGCTCGGCTTCCAGGTGCGCTACAACTCCGACACGCAGCCGGGCACGCAAAGCACCGACACGCTGACCACGACGAACCTGGTCTACAACTTCTGACGTCAACGCAGCTTGCGGTCGCGCCCTCTTCCCTCGGGAGAGGGCCGGGGTGAGGGGCCACGCTTGCGGTGAACCCGCAGTGGGGCGTGGCTGTGAAGCCCGGCTAGCCGAGCATCTCGCCAGCACCCTGCGCCAGCAGGGCATCGGCCACCGTCCGACCAAGCACCTCCGGCTGGTCGACCGGACCGGCCGCCTCCGCACGCACCAGCCGTCCGCTCGCCGCATCGCCGACCAGCCCGTGCAGGTGCAGCCCGCGTTCGGCCAGCACGCACCAGGCGGCCACCGGCACCGTACAGCTGCCGCCCAGCGCGTGGTTCATCGCGCGCTCGGCGCCGACGGTGACGCGCGTGTCGGCATCGTCCAGCGCCGCCAGCAGCGCCAGCACGGCGGGTTGGTCCGCGCGCGCCTCGATCGCGATCGCCGCCTGCCCCGGCGCGGGCAGCCATTCGGGCGCGGCCAGCCGCTGGCGGATGCGCGCGGCCAGGCCCAGGCGCTCCAGTCCGGCGCAGGCCAGCACGATCGCGTCGTAGTCGCCGGCATCGAGCTTGGCCAGCCGCGTGTTGACGTTGCCGCGCAGGTCGAGCAGGCGCAGGTCCGGCCGCGCCGCGCGCAACTGCGCCTGCCGGCGCAGCGAGGAGGTGCCCACGCGCGCGCCTTCGGGCAGGGCGTCCAGCGTGGCGTGGTCGTTGCTGACGAAGGCATCGGCGGCGTCCGCGCGCGGCAGCATCGCCGGCAGCACGAAGCCCGGCTCCAGTTCCGCCGGCACGTCCTTGAGCGAGTGCACCGCGAGGTCCGCACGGCCCTCCAGCATCGCCACCTCCAGTTCCTTCAGGAACAGCCCCTTGCCGCCGATGGTGGCGAGTGGGCGGTCGGCGATCTCGTCGCCGCGGGTGGTCATCGGCACCAGTTCGACGGCCAGGCCCGGATGCACGGCGCGCAGGCGCGCGGCGACGTGCTCGGCCTGCCACAGCGCGAGCGCGCTCTTGCGGGTGGCGATGCGCAGGATGGACGGCGGCATGGGAGCTCCAGCGGGAGTGCAGGCGCCCATTGTCGCCGCATTCGCGCCGGCGCGCGTGCGGCGTGGCGCCTCAGCCGGTGCGCAGCAGCTTGCGCAGCGCCGGCAGGTTGCGCCGGCTCACCTCGGGGCTGAACTCGGTGCCGGCTAGGCGCGCCAGCACGCGTCCGTCGGCGAGCGTCTTCAGGCCGAGCAGGCGCGGCGCCGGCACCAGGCAGTTGCGGTGCAGGCGCACCAGCTGGGTCGGATAGGCATCCTCCAGCTGGCGTAGCGATTCCTCCACCAGCAGTTCGCCGCCAGCGTGGCGCACCACCACGTACTTTTCCTCGGCCAGCAGGCAGACCACCTCGGTCAGCGCGATGCGCACCTGCTCGCCGCGCAGGCGGCCACGCAGATAGCCGACCGGTTCGGCCGGTGCAGCGGCCAGACGCTGGCGAGCGCGTTGCAATGCTTCGCGCAGGCGCTCCAGGCGCACCGGCTTGAGCAGGTAGTCGACCGCGCCCAGCTCGAACGCGGTCAGCGCGTGGTTCTCGTAGGCTGTGCAGAAGATCACCAGTGGCCGCGCCTGGCCGGCCAGCCGCGCGGCCAGCGCGGCGCCATCCAGGCCCGGCATGTTGATGTCCAGCAGCAGCAGGTCCGGCTGCAGTTCGCCGATCGCCGCCAGCGCGGCCTCGCCGTCGCCCACGCTGCCGGCCAGCGTGGCGTCCTCGCATTCGCCCAGCAGTGCGGCCAGGCGCGTGCGCGCCAGCGGTTCGTCGTCGACGATCAGCACGCGCATCAGGCGGGCTCCGCCGGCGGGGGATCGAGCGGCAGGCGCAGGCATACCGCGAAGCGGCCTTGTTGCGGCCCGGCCTCGACCGCGGCGCGCGCGCCGTAGCGCCAGGCCACGCGCTGGCGCACGTTGGCCAGTCCGTGGCCGTGGCCCGGCGTGCCCGGCGCGGGCGGCAGCGGGTTGCTGACGTCGATGAGCAGCGCACGTCCGTCCACCCTGCCGCGCAACAGGATCTCGCCGCCCTCGCGCAGCGGCTGGATGCCGTGGCGCACGGCGTTCTCCACCAGCGGCTGCAGCAGCAGGCGCGGCAGCGGGTAGTCCGCCGGCAGGCCGTCGAGCTCGCGCCGCACGCGCAGGCGCTCGCCCAGGCGCAGCTGCTCGATCGCCAGGTAGCGCTCGATCAGCGCCAGCTCCTCGCCGAGCGTGCCCTCGCGCCCCGCCCCCGCCTGGCCCAAAGCAGCGCGGAACAGCTCGCAAAGATCTTCGATGGTGCGTTCGGCGGCATCCGGATCGACCCGCACCAGGGCGGCGACGGTGTTCATGCTGTTGAACAGGAAATGCGGGCGGATCCTCGCCTGCAGCGCCTCGACCTGCGCGTGCGCCACCGCGGCGAGGCGCGCCTGCCACTGCGCCAGTACGTAGAAGTAGCGCAGCATTGCCGCACCGAGCAGCGCGGCGATCAACAGGTTGTCGCGCACGAAGGCCACCGGCGTGGTGCGCACCAGGTCCAGTTGCAGGGCGAGGTCCATCCAGCGCGCCACCGCGCTGGCCAGCGCCACCACCAGCTCGATCAGCAGCCACACGCCGGCATACGGCATCCAGCCGCCGAGCCGCTGCAGCCACGGCCGCGCGTAGCACAGCGCCAGCGCGACCAGCATCGACAGCCAGGTGACGAACAGCATGCCCACGCTGTAGCCGCGCCAGCCGCGCGTATTGTCCGGCGCCAGCCACATCAGCGTGACGGTGAGCGCGCCCACCGCGAACAGCGCGGCCACCGCCGGCAGCCGGCAGAAATCCGGCAACGGCGTAGCGGGGCGGGCAGGGCGGGCGCTCATGCGCTTCAGTATGCCGGCAACCGGATGCGCGCTGCTGCCTCCCGCCACACGCTTCAGGGAAAACGGGGTTCCGGGGTTGCGCCGGAAGGTCGAGCCAGCAGCGGCCCTTCATTCAACCCCCGACAACAGAGATCGGGTTACCTGAGATGGCTGCCAAGCCAGCGGCGCAGGTCGGCGATCTCCTCGGCGCAGACCGAATGCGGCATCGGGTAGGTGTGCCAGTCGATTGTGTAGCCCAGCGCTTCCAGCAGTTGCCGCGAATCGAGCCCGCGCTGCAGCACCACCACCGGGTCGGCGTTGCCGTGGCCCCAGAAGATCGGCACCCGCGCATTGGCGGCGCTGCGCTCGGGCGCCAGCGTGGCGCTGATCGGCAGGTAGGTCGACAACGCCACGATGCCGGCCAGCGGCTGCGCGTGGCGCAGGCCGGCGGCCAGCGCGATGGCGCCACCCTGCGAGAAGCCGGCCAGCACGATCCGTTCGCTGGGCACGCCGCGCGCATGCTCGCGTGCGATCAGCGCCTCCACCGCATCGATCGCGCGGCGGATGCCGGCCTCGTCCTGCGCCGCGCGCGCGTCGAAGCCGTAGATGTCGTACCACGCGCGCATCGGCACGCCGCCGTTGATGCTGACCGGCTGCACCGGCGCATGCGGGAACACGAAGCGCAGCGCGGGCCAGGCCGCATCCACCAGCTCCGGCACGATCGGCGCGAAGTCGTTGCCGTCGGCGCCCAGGCCGTGCAGCCAGATCACGCTGTAGCGGGGATCCGGGCCGGTTTCGTGTTCGACGCTGGAAAGCAGGTTCATGCGTGGCACCAGAAGCGGAAAAACGGCCAGTCTCGCCCATGCGCCCCGACACCGCCAACATGGCCGCAGCGGCGCGATGCGGCGCCGGCCGTGCGGACTCAGGCTGCGCGCGCCGCGGCGACCAGCGCGCGCTGGTGCGAAGCATGGATGCTGTCGCGCTCGGGCGCGGTGCCGTTGGCGAGGTGGTCGATCCATTCGTCGGTGCGCATCACCGCTGCATAGCGCGACTGCTCCACCACCGCGAATACGCGATGGATTTCTTCGGCCGTGGCCGTGCCGGCACGGTTCGCATAAGGCACGCTGCCGGAGGCGTCGTGCAGGAATTCCACCTGCAACCCGCGGTCGAAGGCGTGCTTGATCGTGGTGTCGTTGCAGTTGTGCGTCATGTAGCCGACGACGGCGAGCGTGTCGACGGCACGCGCCGCCAGCCACTCGCCCAAGTCGGTGCCGGCGAAGGCGCTGGGCAGGGCCTTGGGCACGTAGTGGTCGCGCGGGCGACTGGCGACGATCTCGTGCAGGGCCCAGCCATGCGAGCCGGCGGCGAACAGCGGCGCGCTCTCGGGGGCCATCTGCTGCACCACGATCACCGGAATACCTGCCTTGCGCGCCGCGTCCATCGCCAGGCCGATGTTGCGCAGCGATTCGGCCACCGGCGGGTACTGGATGCGCAGGCCGCCGGTCTCGTATTCGTTCTGGACGTCGATCACCACGAGCGCGCGGCGAGGGGCGGAGGTTTCGGTCATGGCGTGACTCCTTCAGCTGGAAAGGCGGGATAGCCATGATCGGCATCGGCGGATGCCGCCGGAAGTGGCCTGATTGCCACTAAGAGTTATAATCGGGCCATGTTGATCCAGCGCGGAGGCAGGCAATGAGCGGGACGCGCGTGGCGGTGGTGGCGTTCGACCGGATCCGCCCGTTCCACCTGTCGGTGCCCTGCGCGGTGTTCGGCGAGACAGCGGGCGACGAGGTGCCGCTGTTCGACGTGCGCGTGTGCGCGGCTGAACCGGGCGAACTGCGTGCGCATGCCGGCTTCGGCATCGCCGCGCGGCACGGCCTGCGCACGCTGGCCTGGGCCGACATCGTGGTGGTGCCGTCCTGGCGGGATCCGCGCGAGGTGCCGCCGGCGCCGTTGCTGACTGCACTGAGGCGGGCGCACGAGCGCGGGGCGCTGGTGGTGGGCCTGTGTCTGGGCGCCTTCGTGCTGGCGGCCGCGGGCCTGCTCGACGGCCGCCGCGCCACCACCCACTGGCGCTGGGCCAGCCGCTTCGCCGAGCTCTACCCGCAGGTGCGCCTGGACCCCGACGTGCTGTACGTGGACGAGGGCGACGTGATCACCTCGGCCGGCACCGCCGCCGGCCTCGACTGCTGCCTGCACGTGGTGCGCCGCTGCCACGGTGCGGAAGCGGCCAGCCGGATCGCGCGCATCCTGGTGGTGCCGCCACACCGCCAGGGCGGCCAGGCCCAGTACATCGAGCAGCCAGTGCTCGAGCGCGCCCGCGACACGCCGCTGACGCGAACGTTGGACTGGGCGGTGCGTCATCTCGATGTGGCACACAGCCTGGACTCGCTGGCCGCTCGCGCGGCGATGAGCCGGCGCAGCTTCACCCGCCATTTCCGCCGGCACACCGGCACCACGGTCGGCCAGTGGCTGGCCGCCCAGCGGCTTGCGCTCGCCCAGCGCCTGCTCGAGACCACCGACCAGCCGGTCGAGCGCATTGCCGAGTGCGCCGGCTTCGGCACGCCGCTGTCGCTCAGGCAGCATTTCGCGGCGGCGCTGGATACCACGCCGTCGCGCTACCGGCGCGAGTTCCGCGGCCACTAGCGCACGCAGGTGCCGTATCGGCGATGGGCTCGCGCCGGGACTTGTGGCGCTTGCGGCGCAGGCAGGCTTGGCTATGCTCGGCTGCTTTGCCACTAGCGGAGCGCTTCCATGCGTCGACTTCTCCTGGCGGGCCTGGCCGCCTTCACCGCGCTGCCGGCGCTGGCGGCCACCCCGGCCGCACCGCTGGACCTGGAAACCATCATGGCCAACCCCGACTGGATCGGGCAGGCGGTGGAGTCGCCGTACTGGAGCGCCGACGGGCAGGCGATCTACTACCAGCTCAAGCGGGACGGCAGCGAAGTGCGCGACCTGTACCGCGCGGACCCGGCCACGGGGCGCAGCGAGAAGCTCGATCCGGCGGCGATGGCCAGGGCCGACGGCCCGGCGGTGTTCGACCGCACGCACCGCTACGCCGCGTTCATCCGGCACGGCGACGTGTTCGTGCGCACGCTGGCCGACGGCCGCACCGTGCAGGTGACGCAGACCGTCGAGGACGAATCGGCACCGCAGTTTTCCGCCGACAGCCGCGCGCTGCAGTACCGCTCCGGCAACGACTGGTACAGCTACGACCTGTCCCGCGGCGTCAGCGCGCCGGTGGCGGTGCTGAAGTTCGCCGACGACCCCGACCAGAAGAAGACCGACGCGCTGGAGGACGAGCAGCTGAAGCTGTTCTCCACCCTGCGCCAGCTCAAGGCCGACAAGGACGCCGAAAAAGCCAACGCCAAGGCGCTGGCCGCCGCCGACCCGGGCCGCGCGCCGCAGCCGTTCTGGCTGGGCGACAAGATCGTGGCGGTCGATACCGAACTCTCGCCCGACGGGCGCTGGCTGCTGGTGGTCACCCGGCCGAAGAGCTACGAGGCGGGCCGCCATCCGAAGGTGACGCACTACGTGAGCGACTCGGGCTACGCCGAGGGCGAGGACGCACGCGTCTACGTCGGGCGCAACGAACCGGCCGCGCAGTCGCTGCTGCTGCTGGACCTGCGCGCGCATCGGCACTACTCGTTGCCGACCGAGGGCCTGCCCGGCATCAAGGACGACCCGCTCGCCGACATCCGCGCGCAGACCGTCGCCGCACTGAAGAAGGCCGGCAAGGACGACGAGGCCAAGGCGCTGAAGGCGCCCGACGTGCGCGCGGTGCGCATCGTGTCCAGCGCCGAGGATGGCGGTGGCGGCGGCATCGTGTGGAGCGAGGACGGCAGCAACCTCGCCATCCAGCTTCGCGCGATCGACAACAAGGACCGCTGGATCGCCAGCGTCGATTTCGCCCGCCACGCACTGGTCAACCAGCACCGGCTGCATGACGACGCCTGGATCAACTGGAACTTCAACGATTTCGGCTGGCTCAAGGACGGCCGCACGCTGTGGTACCTGTCCGAGGAGAGCGGCTGGTCGCAGCTCTACGTCAAGCCGCTCGACGGCAAGGCGAAGGCGCTGACCCACGGCAGGTTCGAGGTGAGCCACCCGCAGCTGTCGCAGGATGGAAAGTGGTTCTACCTGCGCACCAACGAGGTGGCGCCCTACAGCTACGACGTCTACCGCGTGCCGAGTGCCGGCGGCGAGCTCGCCCGCGTCACGCAGTACCAGGGCATGGACGGCTTCGAACTGTCGCCGGACGGCAGCCGCCTGGCGGTGCTGCACTCCTCGCCCTACCGGCTCGACCAGCTGGCGGTGCAGCCGGCCGCGGGCGGTACCCCGCGCGAACTGACCCACACCATGAAGAGCGCGTTCACCGCACGCGAGTGGATCGCACCCAAGATCGTCGAGGTGCCTTCCAGCCATGGCGCCGGCGCGATCTACGCCAAGTTCTACGGGCCGGCCGAGGAAAGCGAGGTGTCGAAGCCCGCGGTGATCTTCGTGCATGGCGCCGGCTACACGCAGGACGTCACGCTCGGCTGGTCCTACTACTTCCGCGAGCAGATGTTCCACAACCTGCTGGTGCAGAAGGGCTACGTGGTGCTGGACATGGACTACCGCGCCTCCGAAGGCTACGGCCGCGACTGGCGCGATGCGATCTACCGCAAGATGGGCCACCCCGAGCTGGAGGACCTGCTCGACGGCAAGACCTGGCTGGTGAAGAACCACCACGTCGACCCGAAGCGTGTGGGCATCTACGGCGGCAGCTACGGCGGCTTCATGACCGAGATGGCGCTGCTGCGCGCGCCCGGCGAGTTCGCCGCCGGCGCTGCGCTGCGCCCGGTCAGCGACTGGCGGCTGTACAACCACGAGTACACCGCCAACATCCTCAACCCGCCGGAGCTGGACCCGCACGCCTACGACATCAGCTCGCCCATCACCTACGCCGACAAGCTAGCCGATCCGCTGCTGATCCAGCACGGCCTGATCGACGACAACGTGCTGGCGGCCGATTCGATCCGCCTGTACCAGCGTTTCATCGAGCTGCACAAGAAGAATTTCTGGATGTCGCTGTACCCGATGGAGCGCCACGGCTTCGTACACCCCGATTCCTGGCACGACGAGTACCGCCGCATCGACGAGCTGTTCGACACGTACGTCAAACCCGTCCGATAAGCATGGAGCCCATCCCCCTCCCGCCCGGGGGGGATGGGGCGCGCCTCCGGTGGCGCCGGGTGGCGCGTTTGCGCCGAATCCCCGGCTGGCCTTCGGCCGGGCGGGAGAGCGAAAGGCTTACGGCCAGACGGCGACCAGCAGCAGCGCGAAGCCGACCACCGCGATCAACGCGTGCACCACCACCAGCCACTTGGGCAGCGCCAGCCGGTTCCAGTGGTAGACCAGGTTCATCACGATGCCGCCGGCGGCGGCGATCAGGAACAGCAGCAGCCCCAGCTGCGCCATGCCCGGCAGGCCCACGGTGAAATAGTCGTAGACCAGCAGGGTGACGGCGGCGCCGGCGATGAAGCCGTGCCCCATCGCCAGCCAGGTCGGCGGATGCGGCTTGCCGGCGAAGCGGATGCCGGCCATCAGCAGGCCGCCCAGCGCGGTCAGCGCCAGCAGCACGGCCGCGGTACGCATGCTCAACATCGGTTCCATGACGCGCCCTCCTCGATTTAACGAAAGGATGGTCCGAGCGCATCCGTGATGCGCGCGTCAGGCCGAGAGCGGCATGCGCTCGAAGTAGCGCCCGGGCGACTGCCCGAAGCTGCGCCGGAACATCGCCACGAAGGCGCTGACACTGGCGTAGCCCAGCGCATCGGCAACCTGGCTGACTGCCTTGCCGTCGGCCAGCAGTTCCAGTGCATGGCCCAGCCGCGCCTGTTGCCGCCACTGTGCGAAGCTGGCGCCGGTCTCGCGGCGGAACAGGCGGCTCAGGTTGCGTGCGGACAGGCCGGCCCAGGCGGCCCAGTCCTCCAGGCTGCGGTCTTCCTGCGGGTGTTCCAGCACCGCGTGCGCGATGCGCAGCACGCGGCGGTCGCTGGGCAGGTTCAGTTGCGGCGGCAACTGCGGCGCGCGGCGCAGTTCGTCCAGCAGCACCGTCAGCAGGCGCTCCTGCGGCTCGTCCAGTTCGTCGAGCATGGTCCATTCGGAGGCGCGCAGCACCAGCGCGCGCATCAGGTCGTTGGCGCCCAGCACGCAGGTGTGGTCGGGCAGGCCGATGGCCGCCTGCGGCGCCACGAACACGCCCCAGCCGCACAGCGCCGAGGACATGCGCACGGTGTGCGGCTCGCCCGGCGGCATCCAGCCGACCCGCTGCGGCGGCAGCGCCCACGCACCCTCGCGCGTGCGGATGCTGACCATGCCGCGCTCGACATAGAAGAACTGCCCGCGCACGTGGGTGTGCCAGTCGCTCTCCTCGACGTGCGGCTGGTGGTCGCCGGAGCCGTCGACCAGGAAGGCGATCAGCGGCGGGCCGCCGGCGTTCTCGATGCGCTCGAACATGGCATCGCCGTGGGACATGGCGGATTCTCGACAAAATCTGACCGAATGACGATAACGCGCCATCGGCGTCGATACTAGCCTGATCTCCCCGACGTCCTGGATGCGCACGCCCGCGCATTCGCATCCGAGGAGAACCCCATGTCACGTCCGATCAGGAACCTGCCGACCGAACAGGCGCTGCCCCATTTCGTCGAGTGCGCCCGACGCATGCTCGATCCGGCCACGCCCGAGCCGTTGCGCCGCGAACTGGAACCGCAACTGCTGCGTCTGTTGCCGGTGGTGCAGGCGCTGGGCCTGTTCGAGTTGTTCGAGGTGCGCGACCCCGCGCTGGCCGCATTGCTGCGCGACGAGATGGCGACGCTCCGTGGCCTGTACGCGGCGGCCTGAGCCGCGCCGCTCAGGCCGGCAGGGCCATGGGTTCCAGTTCCGCCGCGATGCGCGCGAAGCTGGCCGCGGTGGCGTCGTCCTCCGGCACGAAGAAGAATCCGGTGGCGCCGTCGGCGCGGCCGTCGCGCAGCGGCATGCGCACCGAGTGCGCGCGCACGTCGCCGAAGTCCGGATGGAAGAAATGCGCGGTCCAGGTGCTCAGCGGCGCCAGCTGCTGCCGCTGCCACAGCTCGACGAAGTCCGGGCTGGCGCGGGTGAGCGCCTCGATCAGTTGGTCGAAGCGCGGGTCGTCCGGATGCGCCGCGTGGCTGACCCGGAAGATGCCCAGCAGGTTCAGCATGCCCGGCTCGAAGCAGGGTGCGTACAGCCGCCGTCGCGCCGGGTTCATGAACGCGTTCCACAGGTGGTTGTGCGCCAGCGGCCCGCGGAACTGGCCGAAGTCGTACAGGCGCTGCGCCATGCGGTTCCAGGCCAGCACGTCGAACACCGGGTCGACCACGAAGGCCGGCGCGCGATACAGCTCGAGCATGCCCTGCATGGCCGGCGGCAGCACCGGCGGCGCGGCCGGCGGCTCGGCCCGCGGCACGCCGGCGAGGGCGAACAGGTAGGCCTCGTCGGTGGCGTCCAGCGCCAGCGCGCGGGCGATGCGGCCCAGCGCGGCGGCCGACACGTTGATCGCGCGACCCTGTTCCAGCCAGGTGTACCAGGTGACGCCGACCGCCGCGAGGGTGGCGACCTCTTCCCGGCGCAGGCCCGGCGTGAGCCGGCGCCCGCGCGGCAGCCCGGCCGCCTCCGGTGCCAGCGCGGCGCGCCGCGCACGCAGGAAGGCCTTCAGCTCGGAGCGCTGCCGGGTCGGTTCCATGGACGGTTCCAGGGGGACGATGTTCGGGGTACCCGGCGCGGTCCGACGCCGGGTGGTAGTGAGAGTACCAGCAGTGCCGGCTGCCTTCCGCCAAGGCGCGCAGGCAACGTATGGTTGACGCTCCCCCCGTGCCGAACCGCGTGCAATGCGCGGACCGATGCCGGCTCCGCGAAGCCGGCATGTCACGCCGAGGCCCTGCCCGGCGTCCTCACCTGTATCGACAAGAACAAGGAGCATGCCGATGCCGTTGCTTCCCGTTTCCGTCCATTTGCCAGAGACCGACGCGCTCACCGATTTCGTCGTGCATGCGCAACTGATGCTGGACCCCGCCACGCCCGAGGCACTGCGGCGCGAGGCCGAGCCGCGCCTGCTCGCACAACTGCCGACCCTGCGTGCGCTGGGCGTGTTCGAGCTGTTCGCCATTCGCGATCCGGCGCTGGCGGCGCTGGTGCGCGACGAGCTGGCGACCCTGCGGGCTGCCTGAATCCTTGCCGGGACAATGATGGCTGCCATGATATTTGCCTTGACAAATATTCTCCGGGCAATAGAATGCGCGGCATGGTTTCCGACTCCCTCGCCTTCGCCCATCCCCAGGAAAGCCTGGGCGTCCTGCTCGGCCTCGTGCGTTCGGAGATCGTGCGCGCGATGGAGGCCGAGCTGGCGGCGCTGGGCGTCGACCTGCGCTTTACCCAGTTCCTGATCCTCAAGCGGCTCGCCCGGCTGGGCCCGATGACGGCCTCGGAACTGGCCCGCTCGGTCGAGCTCGACGGTGGTGCCATGACCCGGCAACTGGATCATCTCGAAGGCCGCGGCTACCTGCGTCGCTGCCCGCACGAACAGGACCGGCGCGCCCTGCGCATCGAGCTGACCGAGCAGGGCACGGCGTTGTGGGAGCAGCTCACCGACTGCAACGAGCGCGTGCTGGAAGCGGCGCAACGCTCGCTCAACGAAGCCGAGCGCAAACGCCTGCACGACTACCTGTCGCGCGTACTGCACGCACTGCGCGACAAAGACTGACCCTCACCCGGAATCCCGACACCATGCGTCTGCAATCCCTTGCGGCGGCCACCGCACTGACCCTCGTCCTGGCCGGCTGCGCCAGCAGCGGCGGCCTGCATCCGGACGGCAAGCTGCTCGACCCCTCCGCGCTGAAGGCCCAGCGCAGCCTCGGCGAAGGCGCGCTCACGCCGGCCGCCTGGCCGGGCCAGGCGTGGTGGAGCGGCCTGGGCGACCCGCAGCTCGACGCGCTCATCCAGGAAGCGCTGGCCGGCAATCCTGGCTTGGCCGCGGCCGACGCGCGCGCCCGCGCCGCGCAGGCGGCGGCCGGCGTCGCCGACGCCGCGCGCAAGCCGCAACTGGACCTGGGTGCCAGCGTGGCCGGCGCCAAGCCGCCCTCGGGCCTGCTCGGCGCCGACGCGCACTTCTCGGTCGCCAAGTTTGGCTACCTCAGCTTCAACTGGGGCCTGGACCTGTGGGGCGGCCAGCGCGCCGCGTGGGAGGCCGCACTGGGCCAGGCCCGCGCGGCCGAAGTCGAGGCGCGCGCGGCGCGCATCGAGCTGTCCGGCAACGTCGCCCGCGCCTACGCGCAGCTCGGTTACGCCTTCGACCAGCACGACCTGGCGCAGGCCGAGCTCGATCGCGCCGGCAAGGCGCGCGAGCTGACCGCGCAGCGCGTGCGCGCCGGCCTCGACAGCCAGCTGCAGCTCAAGCAGGGTGACGCCGAAGTGGCCAGCGCGGAGCAGCAACTGGCGGTCGCGCAACGCGCCATCGATGCCGCGCGCTCGGCGCTCTCGGTGCTGCTGGGCAAGGGTCCGGATCGCGGGCTGGACATCACACGCCCGCAGCCGCTGGCACCCGACGCGCTCGCCGTGCCGGAGAACCTGCCGGTCGAACTGCTCGGTCACCGCGCCGACCTGGTCGCCGCGCGCTGGCGGGTCGAGGCGAGCGGCCACGACATCGCCGCGGCTAAGACCGAGTTCCTGCCCAACGTGAAGCTGGGCGCCATGGCCGGCCTGCTCGCCATGGGCGGCAACCCGCTGCTGCGCGCCTCCTCGCTGTTCTACCAGGTCGGGCCTTCGCTCAGCCTGCCGATCTTCGACGGCGGCCGCCTGCGCGCCAACCTCGCCGGCAAGGATGCGCAGTACGACCTGGCCGTGGCGCAGTACAACCAGACCCTGGTCGGCGCGCTCAACGAGGTGGCCGACGACTACGCCGCGCAACAGTCGCTGGTGATCCAGGTGCAGGCGCAGCAGCGCGCGCTGGATGCGGCCAACGACGCCTGGCGCCTGGCCGAACAGCGTTACCGCGCCGGCGTGGGCAGCTACCTGGAGGCGCTCAGCGTGCGCCAGCAGCTGCTCGTGGCCGAACAGCGCATGGCCGCACTCAAGGCGCAGCAGGTCGACCTTTCCGTGCAACTGATCCAGGCGCTCGGCGGTGGCTACCGTCCGGACGCCGCACATCAGACCGCTTCGACTTCTTCCACCCCCGCTCATTCCTGAAGGCTCTTCCATGTCCAGCCAGCCTGCTTCCCAACCGGTCGCCGCCGCTCCCGCGCCGGCCGCGAAAAACAAGCGCGGTTTCCTGCTGCGCGCGCTCGGCGTGGTGGTGCTGCTCGCCCTGATCGGCTGGGGCCTGTGGTACTACTTCGACGGCCGCTGGTACGAAGGCACCGACGATGCCTACGTGTCCGGCAACATCGTGCAGATCACCCCGCAGATCCCGGGCACCGTGGTCTCGATCGGCGCCGACGACGGTGACCGCGTCAGGGCCGGCCAGGTGCTGATCAAGCTCGACCAGAGCAATGCCGACGTGGCGCTGGCCGAAGCCAAGGCGAACCTCGCCAGCACCGTGCGCAAGGTGCGCGGCCTGTACAGCACCGTCAGCGGCGCGCAGGCCGACGTGGCCGCGCGCAAGGTGGCGGTGGCCAAGGCGCAGGCCGACTACGACCGTCGGCGCGACCTGGCCAAGTCCGGCGCGATCTCCGCCGAGGAACTGGCGCACGCCCGCGACGAACTGACCGCCGCGCAGAGCGCGCTGACCGCCGCCACTCAGCAGTACCAGACCAGCAAGGTGCTGGTCGACGACACCGTGGTCGCCTCGCATCCGGACGTCCAGACGGCCGCGGCGAAGCTGCGCGCCGCCTACCTGGACGATCTGCGTACGACGATCGTGGCGCCGGTCGACGGCTATGTCGCCAAGCGCGCGGTGCAGCTGGGCCAGCGTGTCGCGCCGGGCACGCCGCTGATGGCGGTGGTGCCGCTGCACGAGGCGTGGATCGACGCCAACTTCAAGGAAACCCAGCTCACCCACATGCGCATCGGCCAGCCGGTGGAGATTCATGCCGACGTCTACGGCGGCGACGTGACCTACAAGGGCATGGTCGAGAGCCTGGGCGTAGGCACCGGCAGCGCCTTCTCGCTGCTGCCGGCGCAGAACGCCACCGGCAACTGGATCAAGATCGTGCAGCGCGTGCCGGTGCGGGTGGTGTTCACCGATCCGGGCCAGTTGGACAAGCATCCGTTGCGCATCGGCCTGTCCACCGACGTCACCGTCGACCTGCACAACCAGCAGGGCGCGATGCTGGCGCCGGAGCCGCCGACCAAGCCGGCCTTCAGCACCGAGGTGTACCAGAAGCAGCTGGAGCAGGCGGATGGCCTGATCGGCCAGATCATCCACGCCAACATGGCCGGCAGCGGCCGCTGACCCACTCGTAGGAGCGCCCCGGATGCGACCGGCCACGGTCGCGCCCGGGGGTGCTCCTACACGAGAGCGAACTCTCCGCGATGACTACCCAATTCCGTCCGCCCAGCATGGCGATCACCACGATCGGCATCTCGCTGGCCACCTTCATGCAGGTGCTGGACACCACCATCGCCAACGTGTCGCTGCCGACCATCGCCGGCAACCTCGGCGTGAGCGTGAACCAGAGCACCTGGGTGATCACCTCGTTCGCCGTCAGCATGGCGATCTCGCTGCCACTGACCGGCTTCCTCACCCGCCGCTTCGGCGAGATCAAGCTGTTCATCTGGTGCACGCTGCTGTTCGCGCTCACCTCGTTCCTGTGCGGCGTGTCGCAGAACATGGAGATGCTGATCCTGTTCCGCGCCATCCAGGGCGCGGTGGCCGGCCCGATGTACCCGATCACGCAGAGCCTGTTGATCTCGATCTACCCACCGGCCAAGCGCGGCATGGCGCTGGCGCTGCTGGCGATGGTCACGGTGGTGGCGCCGATCGCCGGCCCGATCCTGGGCGGCTGGATCACCGACAACTATTCCTGGCCGTGGATCTTCTTCATCAACGTGCCGATCGGCATCTTCGCCAGCGTGGTGGTGGGCAACCAGATGCGCGGCCGGGTCGACAAGACCGAGCGGCCCAAGGTCGACTACGTCGGGCTGATCACGCTGATCATCGGCGTGGGCGCGCTGCAGGTCGTGCTGGACAAGGGCAACGACGAGGACTGGTTCAACTCCACCTTCATCATCGTCACCAGCATCGTCTCGGTGATCGGCATCGCGATCTTCCTGATCTGGGAACTCACCGACAAGGATCCGATCGTCGACCTGAAGCTGTTCCGCCACCGCAACTTCACCTACGGCACGATCGCGCTGATCCTGGCGTACGCGGCGTTCTTCGCGATGAGCCTGCTGATGCCGCTGTGGCTGCAGCGCAACCTCGGCTACACCGCGACCTGGGCGGGTTATGCTACCGCGCCGATCGGCGTGTTGCCGGTGCTGCTGACCTTCTTCGTGGGCAAGTTCGCGCCGAAGTTCGATCTGCGCGCCGTCGCCTCGGTCGCCTTCCTGGTGCTGGGCGTGACCTGCTTCATGCGCTCGGATTTCTACATCGGCATCGACTTCTACCACGTGGCGCTGGTGCAGTTGATCCAGGGCCTGGGCGTGGCGCTGTTCTTCATGCCGATCCTGACCATCCTGCTCTCGGACCTGCAGCAGAACGAGATCGCCTCCGGCTCGGGCCTGGCCACCTTTCTGCGCACGCTGGGCGGCAGCTTCTCCGCCTCGATCACTACGCTGTTCTGGGAACGCCGCGCAGTGGCCCACCATGAGCAGCTGGTCGAGCACGTCACCGCCTACGACCCGACCACCCGCGCGGCGATGGGCGCGATGGGCGACCCACAGACCGCCGCGGCAATGATCAACCAGATGGCTACCCAGCAGGGTTACCAGATCTCCTTCAACGAGGTCTTCCACGTGCTCGGCTGGATCTTCTGCAGCCTGGTACTGGTGATCTGGCTGACCCGCCCGCCGTTCATCGCCAAGGCCGGTCCGGCGGCCGGCGGCGGACACTAAAAAAGAAGGCGCCCTCGGGCGCCTTCTTTTTTCCAGGGCGGACTGAAGCCCTGCGTGCCAACCGGTTTTCAGAGATCGAAGCCCACGCCGACCAGCGCCATCGTCTCGCCGCGGTTCGGTCCGTTGAGGCCGCCGTTGGAAATGTGGCGGATCTGCAGGCTCAGGTGCTCGCCCTGCCAGCCCAGGGTGCTGACGAACTGGTAGTGGCTCGACAGCGCCTGGGTGGTCTGGTTGGTGCCGGCCAGCTGGAAGCTGAAGAACAGCGGGCGGTACCAGGCGTCCGGCGCGCCGTAGTGGAAGCGCGCGCCGGCGGCCAGCAACGCCACCGAGTGGCTGGTGTCGAACTCCGCATGGCGGTAGCGGTTGACGTCGCGGCCGTTGATCCAGCCGGCGGAGATGTCGGGCGACCAGTCCAGCCGACCGCTGCTGCCGATGGCATGCGGCGCGAAGGTGGTCTCGATGAAAGCGGTGTTGGCGCCGTGGGCGTCCATGTAGCTGCGCCCGCCCTGGATTTCCAGGTGGGCGGCGGCGGCCGGCAGGGCGGCGGTGGCGAGCAGCAGTGCCAGCGCACCGCGCAGACGCGAAGAGGCGGAAAGCATGGGGAGCCTTTTTCGGTGGGGAGAGGTTTGTGTACTCGATAGTTTACTTTATCTCGCGATGACCGGGTGAAGCGCGCCGTGCATGGTGGCGAACGCTGTGTCGCGCGCGTGGCAAAAAGGAACACGACCTGGGCTGGGTCGTCCGCACTCCCTGGTGCTCCTTGCCCGGTCTTCCTGACGGCACCCAGCGACGGCCGTCCACCTCGCAGGCGGTTCGCGGCCCCGGACGCAGGACGGACGGGAGGCGCCGCCCCGCAGCTTGACGGCTAATTTAATCCGGGTAAATTATGCACCCTTCGCTTCCGGGGTTTTCCATGCATCCGCATGCCAGCATTGCCTGCACTGCCTTCGACGGCCACCGCCTGCTCGCCTCCGGCCCCTGCGCCGAGGTGGCGCTGGCGGTCAAGCGCGCGCTCGGTGCCGGCGCCGCCGGCCCCGTGCAGGTGTTCGACGACCGCAGCGGCCGCCCAGTCGAGTTCGATTTGCGCGGTAGCGAGGCTGAGGTACTGGCGCGCCTGCAACCCCCGCCTGTCGCGCCACGCGGTCCCGGCCGCCCCCGGTTGGGCGTGATGCCCCGCGAGGTAACTCTGATGCCCCGCCACTGGGACTGGCTGGCCGCGCAACCCGGCGGTGCCTCGGCGGTGCTGCGCCGACTGGTCGAACAGGCGATCCGCGAGGGCGGTTCCGCGCAGCGCGCACGCGAAGCTTCCGAGGCGGTCGACCGCTTCATGCTGGCAATGACCGGCAACCTGCCCGATCACGAGGAAGCCAGCCGTGCGTTCTGGCGAGGCGAACGCGAACAATTCGCCCGACTCACCGGCGGCTGGCCGGCGGACGTGCGCGATCACCTGCGTCGCCTCGCCGCCATCGCCTGGGACGAGGCCGGCGGCACCCGGCCCGGCGCATTGCGCGTCCCTTGACGCTACTGCGGCCAGCGCCGCACGAGGAACGAACCATGCTGTCCCCGACGACGAGCCGCCCGGCGGCGCCGGCGCTTCGCGCCAACCGCGACTTCCGCCTGCTGTTCGCCGGCAGCGCGGTATCGGTGCTGGGCGACCAGTTCACCCTGGTCGCATTGCCGTGGCTGGTGCTGCGGCTGACCGGCAGTGCGGCAACGCTCGGCCTGGTGCTGGCGGCGATGGCACTGCCGCGGGCGATCCTGATGCTGGTGGGCGGCGCACTGGTCGACCGGATGTCGGCGCGGCGCGTCCTGCTGCTGGCGCGCAGCATCAACGCGGTACTGGTCGCACTGCTGGCCGGCTTGGCGCTGACCGGCGGCGTCAGCATGCCCGTGGTGTACGCCATCGCTCTGGGCATCGGCGTGGCTACCGCCTTTGCCTATCCCGCCGGCTCGGCGCTGCTGCCGCAAGTGGTGGTGCCGGCGCAGCTGTCCTCGGCCAACGCGCTTTTCATGGGAATGCGCCAGCTGAGCATGTTCATCGGCCCCGCACTCGCCGGTCTGGCGATCGGCATGCATGCCGGTCAAGCCGCGGCCGAGGCGCGGCGGCTCGGCCTGGCGTTCGCGATCGACGCGGCCAGCTTTCTCGTCTCGCTCGGCTCGTTGTGGCTGATCCGCGGTGCCGCTCAGGGCCAGTCGCGTCCACGCATGAACGGTGTGCTGACCGACGTGGCCGCAGGCCTACACCAGGTCTGGACGGACCTGCCGCTGCGGGCGTTCATGCTCTATGCGGCCGTGGTCACCGCATTCGTCGGCGGGCCGATCCAGGTCGGCCTGCCGGTGTTGGCCAACAGCCGCTTGGACCTGGGCGCTGCGTCGCTCGGCCTGCTGATGACCGCCAACGGCGGCGGCATGCTGGTGGGAGGCTTCCTCTCTCGCGTGGTGGCGCGCGCGGCGAACGGGCGACTGGGCGTACTGGTTCTGTGCATGGACACGCTCGCCGGCCTCGCCCTGGCTGCGCTCGCGCGGGTGCACAGCACGTCTCACGGCGCGCTGCTGCTGGCCGGCGTGGGCGTGCTGGCGGGTATAGCGCAGATCGCCATCGTCAGTTGGATCCAGCAGCGCGTGCCGGCGGCCATGATGGGTCGCACGATGAGCCTGTTGATGTTCACCTTCATGGGCATCGGGCCGGTGTCGGCGGCCTTGGCCGGCAGTCTGCTGAAGCTGATCTCGCTGGGTACGCTGTTCGCCGGCGCCGGGCTGGGCCTGAGTGCGATCGCCCTCGGTTGCCTGGCCAGCCCGGCGTTGCGTGCAATCGGCTCGGCGCGCGCGGACGGCGCCGGCCTGAACGCTTAGCTGGCCATCTGCTGCTTGCCCAGCGCCTTGAGCCGCTTCTTCTCCTCGCGGCGCTGCCTGCGAGCAGCCTTGCGGATCTTGCGGTCGTAGCCCCACAGGTAGATCGCCGGCGTGCTGAGCAGGGTCAGCAACTGCGACACCAGCAGGCCGCCGACGATCGCGATGCCCAGCGGCTGGCGCATCTCCGAGCCGATGCCGAAGCCGATCGCCAGCGGCAGCGCAGCGCCCATCGCCACCAGCGTGGTCATGGTGATCGGGCGGAAGCGCACCAGCGCAGCCTCGCGGATCGCATCGGGCGGCGCGAGCGAGCGCTCGCGCTGGGCGACCAGCGCGAAGTCCACCATCAGGATCGCGTTCTTCTTGACGATGCCGATCAGCATCAGGATCGCGATGATTGCCATCAGCGAGAGCTGCGTCTGGGTCACCAGCATCGCCAGGAAGGCGCCCATGCCGGCGGCCGGCAGCGTCGAGAGGATGGTCAGCGGATGGCCCAGGCTCTCGTAGAGGATGCCCAGCACGATGTACATCGCCACGATCGAGGCCAGCAGCAGGATCATGCCGTTGGACTTGGCCTGCTGCAGCTGCTGGTTGGTGCCGGTGAAGTCCACCCGCATGCCGTCGGGCAGGTGCACGGCGAAGGCCGCCTGCTCGACCAGCTTGACGCCGCGCGCCTGGTCCACGCCCTTGTCCAGGTTGTAGGTGACCGTCGCCGCTTCCAGCTGGTTGTGGTGGCGGATGCGCATCGGCGCGATGTTCGGCTCGATCTTCGCCAGCGCCGACAGCGGGATCATCTGCCCCTTGCTGTTGCGCACGCGGATGTTGAGCAGCGACTGCGGGCTGATGGTTTCGGCGCCGGCCGAGGTCAGCACCACGCGGTACTGGTTGATGTCCGAGTAGATCACCGAGACCGGGTTCTGCCCGAACGAGTTGTACAGCGCCGAGTCGACGTCGCCCAGGCTCACGTGCAGGCGGCCGGCGGCCTCGCGGTCGACCTTCAGCAACTGCTGCTTGCCGACCTGGTCGAAGTCGCTGCCGACGTCGCGGAACTCCTTCATGTCGCGCAGCCGGTGCACCAGTTTCAGCGTCCACGGCTGCAGGTCGCCGCCGTTGTCGCTGACCAGCTGGAACTCGTACTGGCCACCCTTGTCGCCGCTGCCGCCGCCGCCGAGGAACTGCGCGACGCTGAGCTCGACTTCCACGCCGGCGATCTTGTCCAGCCGCTTGGACAGGCGCTCGACCACCTGCTTGGCGCCGATCTGGCGCTCGCCCGGCCGGTCGCCGCGTGGCTTGAGGTCCATGAACATCTGCCCGGAATTGCCGACCGCGCCGGTCCCGGCGCCCTGCCCGCCGAGCATGACCAGCATGTCCTCGACCGCCGGGTCCTCCTTGATGATCTTGGCGACCTGCAGCACGCGGTCGGTCAGCAGCGCCGGCGAGATGTTGGCATCGGCGGTGATCTGCGCCTGCAGCTGGCCGGTGTCCTCGTCGGGCATGAAGGTGCCGCCGGCGGTCTTGCCCACGGCCACGCCCAGGACCACGGTCAGGATCAGCAGGATCAGCGGTTGCCAGCGCATCAGCCGGCGATGGTGCATGGCCCAGTCCAGCGCGCGCTCGTAGTGCCGGAGCAGCGCGCGGTCGAAGTTCTCCACCGCGCGCTCGATGCGGCCCGGGGGCGGCGGATTGGCCGGCTCCGCGGTGAGCAGGCGGCCACAGAGTGCCGGCGTGAGGGTGAGGGAGACGATCGCCGAGATCACCACCGCGGCGGTCAGCGTCACCGAGAACTCGCGCAGCAGCATCACCAGCATGTTGTTGCCGAACAGCAGCGGCGCGAACACCGCCACCAGCGACAGCGTGATCGACACCACCGTGAAGCCGATCTCGCGCACGCCGGTCAGCGCGGCCTGCAGCGGCGGCATGCCGTGCTCCATGTGGCGCACGATGTTCTCGATCACCACGATCGCATCGTCCACCACGAAGCCGATGCACAGCACCAGCGCGACCAGCGACAGCGTGTTGAGCGTGTAGCCCAGCGCCCACATCGCCACGAACGCGCCGGCCAGCGACAGCGGCACGCTCAGCGTGGCGATCAGCGTGGGCCGCAGCCGGCGCAGGAACACCAGCATCACCAGCACCACCATCACGATGGAGATCAGCAGCGCCACTTCGACTTCATGCAGCGCCGACTTGGTGGTCTGGGTGAGGTCGAACACCGCGTTCATCTGCAGGCTGGCCGGCAGCGACGCGCGCAGCTGCGGCAGCTTGGCGCGGATCGCCTCCACGGTCGCCACCGCGTTGGCTTCCGGCCGCTTGCTGATCTGCAGGCCGACGGTACGGGCGCTGCCGCTCGCGTCGGCGAACCAGGCGGCCTGGTACTTGTCCTGCTGGCCGCCGTAGATCCGCGCCACGTCCGACAGGCGCACCGGCACGCCATGCTTCATCGCGATAAGCAGACGGGCGAACTCGTCAGGAGTCTGCAGTCCGTCGCTGGCGGTGACCGTCATCTGCGTGCGGCCGTCGCTGAGCGTGCCCTGCGGCGAGGTGACGTTGGCCGCGCGCAGCGCGTTGGCCACGTCGTTGGCGGTCAGGTCCTTGGCAGCAAGGGCGGCGGTATCCAGTTCGATGCGCACCGCGTGCGGCGTGCCGCCGAACACCTGCACCTGGGCCACGCCGGGAATCTGCGCCACCGCGGGCTTCAGCAAGGTGTCGGCCAGGTCGAACAACTGATCCTGGGGCATGCCCGAGGAGGTCAGCGTGATGAACAGGATCGGGATCTGCGAGGTGTCGAACTTGAAATACTGCGGCGGGCCGGGCATGCCCGAGGGCAGGTCGGGCGCGGCGGCGTTGATCGCCGCCTGTACGTCGCGCGCGGCGCTGTCGGCGGTGCGGTCGAAGGTGAAGCGCACCATGATCGAGGCCTCGCCTTCGCGGGCGTTGCCGTACATGTCGTCGACGCCGGGGATGCGCCCCAGGTGCCGTTCGAGCGGCGCGAGGATGGTGCTGGCCATGGTCTGCGCGCTGGCGCCGGGCTGGCTGGCCACCACGTACACGCCGGGGAAGTCCAGCGACGGCAGCGCCGCCACGCCGAGCAGCAGGTAGGCCCAGAAGCCGGCCAGGGTCAGGCCCAGGGCCAGCAGCGAGGTGCCGATCGGGCGGCGGATCAGGGGAGCGAAGATGTTCACGGGGCGTCCGTACCGCGGGGAAGGTGCGCGCGCGTCGCCGCGCCGGGGGCATCAGCGTAGCGCACGGCCGGCGCCCGGTTCGTGGGCCAGAGGATGGGCAGGGTCATGCCCCACGTTATGCCGTGCCCGTACCGGCCGGTGGATGTGCCTGAAGTCCGGCCCCTGCCGAAAGGCAGGGCCGTAACCGTGGTTACGTGGCAAGGCTTCCCCCATCCGCCTGCCGGCACCTTCCCCCGCCCGCGGGGGAAGGCTCACTCGGGGATCCCCCGCCGCTGGTCCTTCCCCCGCCTGCGGGGGAAGGTGCCCGAAGGGCGGATGGGGCGGGCTTGCCGGGAGTTCACTCCCCGGGCGTGTAACGCACCGTCAGGTACCAGCTGCGTCCCGGCTGGTTGAAGTAGTACACGGTTTCATAGCGACGGTCGAAGGCGTTGGCCAGCCGCGCCTCGACCTGCCAGTCGCGCGCGAACGCGTAGCTGGCGCGCAGGTCGGTGGTCGCGTAGCCGCCGAGCCGGTGCAGGTTGGCCAGGTCGTCGTAGCGCGCGCCCGCGGCCAGCAGAGTGGCGCCCACGCCGAAGGCACCGAAGCGGCGGTCCAGTTCCAGCCGCACCGTCCGCTCGGGGCGGCGCGGCAACAGGTGGCCGTCATTCGCGCTGCCGTCGCGGTTCTCCGGGCGCTGCAGGGTCAGGTAGCCCTCCACCCGCCAGTCGGCCAATACCGTGCCGGCCTGTGCCTCCAGCCCGCGGATGCGTGCACGGCTGATGTTGCGCGGGAAGTAGTTGGCATCCAGCGAGATCAACTGGTCGATGCTGGTCTGGTACGCATTGAGCGCCCAGTGCCAACCGGCCTGCTGCTGGGACAGGCCCAGTTCGGCGCTGCGCGAGGTCTCCGGCTGCAGATCCGGGTTGCCGCTGCCATAGGGGTAGTACAGGTCGTTGAAGGTCGGTGCATGGAAGGCGCTGCCCCAGCTGGCCGACAGCTTCAGTCCATGGTCGAACGCGTAACCCCAGGCGGCCGCGCCGGTGGTGTGGCCGCCGAACTGCTGGTTGTCGTCCCGGCGCAGCGAGAGCTGCAGCTCGTGCGGGCCGAAGCTGCCCTGGTACTGCACGTAGCCGCCGGTATCGTTGCGCTGGTCGGCGAGGTAGCCGGTATCGCTGGACAGGTGCTCCTGCTGCCAGTCGATGCCGAGCGTGAGCAGCTGGTTGTCGGCCAGGCTCAGGTCGTTCTGCCAGGACGCCTGGTTGCGCCGCGAGTCGCCGTAGCGCAGGAACGTGCCGTCGTTGTAGGTGCGCTGTTCGTCCAGGCTCTGCCCGGCTGCCAGGGTCACCTTCCATGCCGGTAGCGGGTCGAAGCCAAGCCGCGCGCCGGCGACCTGCTGCAGGTTGTGCAGCTGGTTGCCGTACGGCGCGCCGTCGTATTCCACGTGACTGGCGCTGCGCAGCCAGGTGGCGGCCAGCTCCGTGCCGTTGTCCCAGCGGTAGCCGGCGTTGGCCAGCGCATTGCGGTTGCGGTAGGCGTCCGCGTCCGGCTCGTCGGTGAAGCAGCCGGCGAAGGCCTCTGCCGCGCCGACCCGGCAGGCGTTGATGCCGCGGGTGTACTGGCCGCCGATGCTCAGGTTGTACCAGGCATGCGTATCGCCGCCGGCCAGGCCGAACTGGCCGTCGGCATAGCCGCGGCTGCCGGTACCCAGCCGCAACGAGGGCGCCAGGCCACCGTCGTGCGTTCCATGCCGGGTGAAGATCTGGATCACACCGCCGATCGCGTCGGCGCCGTAGAGGCTCGAGCGCGGCCCGCGTACCACTTCGATCCGCTCGATCTGGTCCAGCGGCAGTTGGTCGAAGGCGGGAATCCCCGCACTCACCGTGCCCACGCGCACGCCGTCGATCAGCAGCAGCGTGTGCGAGGAGTTGGTGCCGCGCAGGAACAGCGAGCTCTGCTGGCCCAGCCCGCCGGACTGGACGAAGCTCACCCCGGGCAGGCCCTGCAGCAGGTCGATCAGCGACACCGGCTGCAGGCGGTCGATGTCCTCGCGGGTGATCACGCTGACCGACGACAACGCGTCGTCCACCGTGATCGCGGTGCGCGTAGCGGTGACGATCACCGGCGCCAGTGCGGCCGGATCGGTGGCATCGGCCGCCAGCGCGGCAAACGTGCTGCCGCACAGTGCGGCGGCGAGCAGGGTCTTCTTCATAGATGTGCGTCCCTCGGCCGCGCGCCCACGCACGGCCATGCGATGGATGAACTGGCCGATCGCGGAGGGAAAGGGGAACGACGGGCAGGCGCGGGCCGTGCACGAGGTCCGGCCCGCCCACCGCAGGTCCACCAGGTAATGCTTCGGGCCGGTCTCCGGGCTCGCGGGTGCAGGCGCTGGACCTGCCGGAGCGGCGCCTTCCCATGCGCATGGCACAGTGGCTTGGGACCGTCCCTTCGACTCGCTTACCGTTGCGGGGGCAGCGCCGGCCTTGTTGTGCATCGCACAACGCACCGGCTTCCCGTTTCATCCCCCGGCTGAATGCCGTGGGACACCCGAAACGGGTCGAATCTTACCGAAAAAACGGGCCACGTTTGGTTTATTTCGGAATCGCCTTGCGGCGGTTGGACCGCAAGTTTTTTCTTTGCGGCAATTGCTAAGAAAAAGTTGACATTGCGTTAGCCATGGCGGTAGGTTGCCCCAGCGAATCACCGTGGTTGCGTGGTTTGCGAGCGACGGGGAACGCTGGGGCGAGACCGACGAGCGGTTACTGGACCGTATCTCGGGCAACAGGAAAGCGTCTGTCGTTGTTATCCGGTGTGCGGGCCCTCGGGCCATGCCTATCTGGTTTTTACATGACTCGTCTAATGGGTCGATCTGGGGAGATCTCTCGATGAATAAGCGTTACATGTCGCGCGGGGCGTTGCCTCGTCGCACTGCACTGACGGTCGCGATGGCCATGGGTCTTGGCTTTACCGGCCTCGCCTTCGGTCAGGCCACCACCGGCAGCATCTTCGGTACCGCGCCGGCTGGCGCCGGCGACACCGTCATGGTCCAGGGCGCCAACGGCACCACCCGCGAAGTCGCGGTGGATGCGGATGGCCGTTACTCGGTCACCGTGCCGGTCGGTCGCTACACGGTCACCCTCCGCAAGGATGGCCAGGTGCTCGCTACGCAGGAGAACGTCGGCGTTTCTCCGGGCGGTGGCACCAACGTGCCCTTCACCGCCGCCAGCGCGGAAAATGCGCAGAACCTCGGCGCCGTGCAGGTGGTCGCCAGCGCGTTGCCCGCCATTGACGTGACCAGCGTCAACTCCAGCACCATCATCACCGCGGCCGACCTGGCCAAGCTGCCGGTCACCCGCAGCGCCGAGTCGATCGCGCTGCTGGCGCCGGGCACCGTCAAGGGCAGCAGCTACTTCGCCAACGCCGTGTCCTTCAGCGGCTCGAGCGTGTCCGAGAACGCCTACTACGTGAACGGCTACAACACCGGCGAGCCGTATCGCAATATCGGCGGCTTCCAGCTGCCCTACGGCGCGATCGACCAGCAGGAAACCCTCACCGGTGGCTACAGCGCCAAGTACGGCCGTTCCGACGGTGGCGTGATCAACCAGATCGGCAAGCGCGGCACCAACGAGTGGCATTTCGGCGCGCAGGTCGTGTGGGAGCCGAAGTTCCTCGAGGCCAGCCCGCGCAACAACTACTACGGCAACCCGGCGATTCCCGCTCCGGTTCCCAACAGCACCAGTCCGGACGGCTTCACTCACTACGAGTTGGAAGACCCTTCCAAGCCGGGCACGCTGCACCAGTACCGCAATGACAACAAGCAGTGGGAAACGGTCTACTCCGCGTATGTCGGTGGCCCGCTGATCAAGGACAAGCTGTTCATGTTCTTGGCGGCGGAAACCAGCAAGACGCAGGCGACCAACGTCGAGATCATCTCGGCCGGCAAGGTCCAGTACAACGAAGACCGCAACACCAAGTTCTACGGCAAGTTGGACTGGAACATCACCGACAACAACATCTTCGAGTTGACGACGCTCAACAATCGCCAGACCACCGGCATGGGCACGACGTACAACTACGATTACGACACGCTGCAAGCGACGACGTTCAACTCGAACAATGACGTGACCCGGGACAACGCCCAGTTCTACATCGGTCACTTCACCAGCTACATCACCGACAACGCCACGCTGAGCATCCTGTACGGCAAGGCGAACTACCAGAACCCGACCACTTACGGCAACACCAGTCCGCTGCCGTACATCTCGCGGCCGTACAACCAGAACCCGGCCTACCTGCCGCCGGGCACCGGCGCCAACGGCATCGTCAACGATCAGACCAACATCCAGTGGTTCTCCGATTCGGCGAAGCTTTCCTCGCGTAGCCTGCGCGTCGACTTCGATTATCGCCTGGGCGACCACGACCTGGCGGTCGGTATGGACAACGTCAGCTACGGCGCCAAGAACCAGGGCCCGAACCAGCAGAACCCGTTCAATCCGGCGATCAACTACTACTGGCGTTACCTGACGGGCAATCTGGTGCAGAAGCGCGAGATCGGCTGGCAGACCAGCATGACGCTGTCGCAGAAGGCCTGGTACGTGCAGGACACCTGGCAGGTGACTCCGTCGTTGCTGCTGAACATCGGCGTCCGCAACGACCACTTCACCAACTACAACAACGTCGGCGTGGCGTTCGTCGACGAGAAGAACCAGTGGGAACCGCGTATCGGCGTGAGCTGGGACGTGAATGGCGATTCCACGTTCAAGGTGTACGGCAACGTGGGTCGTTACTACCTCGCCCTGCCGCAGAATGCGGCGGAGCGTGCGGCGAACACCTCGACCTACCTCACCACCAACTACACCTATACCGGCATCGACGAGAACGGCGTGCCGACCGGCATCAAGGCGACCGGGCCGACCACTTCGCCGGACGGCGAATTCGGCCTGCCGAAGGATGCCCAGCAGGTCACCGCGCGCAACCTCAAGCCGGAATACCTGGACGAGTTCATCGCGGGCTTCGACAAGCAGCTCAACGAGAACTGGACCTACGGCGCCAAGGCCATGTGGCGTGACCTCAAGAGCGCCATCGACGACGAGTGCTCGGCCTACCTGATCGCCGCCAAGATGGAGAAGATGGGGATCAACTCGGGCGACTACTCCGACTCGATCTACGGCCCCGCGTATTGCCGCCTGATCAACCCGGGCCAGACCAACAACATGCTGGTCAAGTCGAACGACGGCAGCACCAGCGTCCTCGTGCCGATGTCGATGCAGGACTGGGGTTACACCCAGGGCGTCAAGCGCAAGGTCGGTTCGTTGAACCTGTACCTGGAGCATCCGTTCGACGGCAAGTGGCAGGCGCGCGTCGACTACACCTACAGCCGCGGCTTCGGCAACACCGAAGGCCAGGTCCGTTCCGACTTCGGCCAGGGCGACGTGTCCAAGACCGAGGACTGGGATTCCTGGCAGCTCATGGACGGCCAGAACGGCGAGTTGATGAACGTCCGCAAGCACCAGATCCGCATCCGTGGCGCCTACCAGATCACGCCCGAGTGGCTGGTCTCCGCGACCTTGCTGGCCCAGTCCGGCGTGCCGAAGGAGTGCCTGGGTTACTACGGCACGGGTGAGGGCTACAACGGTCCGGGCGGCGAGGGCGATCCGTCGGGTTACAACGGCCTGGGTAGCGGCAACTACCACTGGTGCCATGGCGTCCGTATCCCGCCGGGCAGCGCCGGCCACACGCCGTGGACCAAGCCGCTCAACCTCGGTGTGCACTACACGCCGGCGTTCGCGGACCACAAGCTCGCGTTCAACCTGGACATCTTCAACGTGTTCAACGAGCAGAAGGCGGTCCAGACGGATCCGACCGGCGAGTCGGGCTACAACAACGGTCAGGCTCAAACGGACGCGGCCGGCAATCCGGCGCCGATTCCGGACGTCATCTCCATCAACAACAGCTACGGCGACCCGGTCTTCTTCGAGCCGCCGCGCACCATCCGCCTGTCGGTGACCTACGACTACTGATAGCGGAAGCTGATGTAGCCTTGAAAGCCACCGGTCGAAAGACCGGTGGCTTTTCTTTTGCCGCACCGCTTTGCATGGCAGCCTGCCCGAGGCTCGCAGGGCCTGCGTTCGCCGAGGCCATCGTGCACGATGGCGCCAGTCGGCTATTGCGTGGCGATGGATGCCGTTGGTTGCGCTGCCAGCGCGACGCGCAGAGGTTCCAATGGACCGGCATAGCGGCGCCACTGGTCAAGCCCGCGGGTATGGATCGACTCGCGCACCTGCGCGCTGCTCGGCGTCGCCACCGGCGCAGCGTTCCGCTCGGGGCGCAGGCATGCCTCCTCGGCAGCGAGCCCGCAATGCGCGAGTACCCGGCCGATCGTCGTCGCCGGATCGCGCACCAAGTCGGCGTACGGGACATCCAGCATGGCGCCGGGCATGGCGGCGTGCCAGTGACGCACCAGGCGCGCGTACTGTCCGTGGTAATGGGCCAGCGCCGCGAGGTCGTAGCTGTAGGGCGACACGTTGCCGAACATCGCCTTGAAATTGGAAAAGCAGGTATCCATGGGATCACGCACCATGTGCAGGATGGGCGCGTGCGGCAGGGCCTGGCGAATGAACGCGACAAGTTGGATGTTCGCAGGCAGCTTGTCGATGTAGAAGGCGCGATCCTGCGCGCGCCACTGGGTCTGGCGCAGGTAGCGGAAGCCCAGTTCCCGGTAATCGATCTCCGCGCTGCGCCCGATGATCCTGAGCAGGCCGCTGGCCTTGGCCGGAAGCACGTCGGCCACCCAGTGCAGCTGGCGCCAAAAATCGATGATCTCGCCGGCGGAGGCGACCTGTGAATGGCTGGAAAGGATGCGGTCGAGCAGAGTCGTGCCGGAGCGCGGCATGCCCACGATGAAGATGGGCGTCGGACCCTCGAAGGCGGCTCCCGTCGGCTGCGTGCCCGTTGGCGCCGGCAAACCGAGCAGGGCGTCGGTGACTGCCTCCTCGGCGGTGGCGTTGTACGGGTTGAGCTCGCGCATAAGCGCGTTGCAGCGCGCCAGCGCGGTCCAGGCCTCTTCGCACCGGCCGAGGTCGTCCAACGTCTTGAACGACGCGTACTCGAACTCGGCACGGACAAACGCCTCATCCGGACTGGTCGGCGTGGCGGGCAGCCGGCGAAGCTGTTCCTGCCACTGTTCCAGGCGATGGGACTCCGGCATCTGCCTGCGCAGGTTGGTCAGCACCATGGCGGCGTCGCCGAACTGCGGCCAGCGCGACAGGCAGTTCTCCAGCACGCTGCATGCCTTGTCGATGTCGCCGTCGAACTGCAGCAGCATGGCATAGAGGTGCAGGTCCTCCGGTGCATTCGCACCGGCCGCCACTGCCTTGTCCATCAGCCCCCTCGCCGTGTCTATCTCGCCGATCGCAAAGCGCAGGTTGGCTTGTGCGACCAGCAAGGCAGGCGGCGGCTCGGGCGCTAGCGCGAGCAGGTCCAGGCAGGCGCGCGCGGCGACGATTTCGCCGCG